>NZ_JBQSWC010000026.1:0-71147 GCF_052376775.1 Halomonas sp. AOP43-A1-21
CTAGATTAATTATAGAATTTCCGTCTGGCATAGTTTCTCCTTTGCTACTTAACGCCCGCTTATGCGGACAAAAATTGTTGGTTATAATGTGGAGCGAAGCGGAACCTAACCAACTGTTTTTGTTCCGTTTAAAGCGCTTGCTATGCGCTATTTACACAGAATTATAGCCTTGAAAACTGCTCAGTTTGTAATTTTTCTTCTGCATCAGCTTTGGATTCTGCTTTGAAGATAGGAGTATGCTCCATATCTCTAGCTTTCAATTTTTGTTTATCGCGTTTGGCTTCTTCATATGTATTAAATGATTCGGAGAGGCATTTAATACCGGGGTTGCTACCATCTAATTCAATAACTCTATATCCATACCAGTGCTTCATATGTCTATTATCCATTTTCTAAACGCCACTCTGCTGCCTCAAGCTCCTGAGGGCCAAATAATTCAATAAACTGCTTATCTAACATAATGTTTTCGATTGTTAAGTCAGCTCTACCAAGTTTTAATAACTCTTTAAATCCGTACTGAAACTCCCCAGATATAACAAACTTCTTTGCCACTTCAACAGGATGTGCCTCCTGAATCATTGTTTCAAACCTAGTAGGAGCATAACCAATCTGATAACACTCTTTGACTGCATTCATAACGGTTGCTTTAAACAAATCTCGACTATTCATGAATAACTCCATTAGGCGCTTAACAGTGATTATATAGCCAGCGGCATAACCTCAATGAACGCTCCAGCACGTTCATTGAGGTTATCTAGCCGCCTAAACCAAATCTACCTCATTGATAATATTACTAGCAAATTAAATTTTGGCCGCCTATCCAAAATTCGCATGACCGCTCGTTTTGCTCTATTCAATCATACTTTATTGGTAAATTTTGCTTAGGTCACGTGGAAATTTGATGGCCATATGCAGCCATAGGATTTGCTGGGGGCTTTGAACCAAGTAGCGTAATCATCGCGCTTAAGCGGGCTCCCACAAAACTGGGCGGGTACGGGTGTGGTGGCTTATCCTGGGCAGCTAGCGCTGCCCTTCGCGGGTGCCTTATTGGCTCGTGCCTCGCCAAACGTTACGCCACGCTACTGGTGATGATTCTTGGGGCGGGGCCTTTCGCGCGCTAAAGCGGGCTCACACAAAACCGGGCGTGGGCTGGTGTGGTGGCTTATCCTGGGCAGCTAGCGCTGCCCTTCGCGGGTGCCTTATTGGCTCGTGCCTCGCCAAACGTTACGCCACGCTACTTATGATGATTCTTGGGGCGGGGCCTTTCGCGCGCTAAAGCGGGCTCCCACAAAACCAGCCTTTAGCAGCCCCAACAAAGAGGGCTGCAGGCCAAGTCGGCCTGCAAAGTGGTGGCTTGCGTTATGCTTTGAGCACGTACTTGAGGGTTTCAACGACCTGCTCGGTGGTGGTGCACCAGGCTTGTGCACCGGCATCCACTTCTTTCAGCGGGTGAACGATATCCTCAGAGTGCAAAGTGATATAGGGCTTGGCGAGTGCGGCGCAGTAGCCTGCATCAAAGGCAGCGTTCCACTGTTTGTACTTGTCGCCGAAGCGCACCACGACTAAATCGCTTTGCTCGATCAGCGTACGGGTGCGGATGGCGTTGACCTTGGAGGATTGGTGGTCGCGCCAGAACTGATTGCTCTGCTCGCCCAAGTGATCGCCTGCGGCGTCACTGGCGTCGTGGTCAGTGACTGGGGCGGTAAACACGATATCCAAGCCTGCGGCTTCTGCGCCACGCTGAATTTCGTCGCGCCAGTCGGTGTGGATCTCGCCGGAAAGGTAGACGTAAAAGCTCATGGGGTACTCCTTTAATTTAAACAAACGATAGCGTGATCTGGTTTTGTCTCAAAAAATTCGCACAGAGGTGCTTATGCTTTTATCCCGGGTTTTTGGCTTGACGCCTCGCTGTATCGACGCGCTCGATGAGTTCGTCGACCACCTGGTTTTCGATCCGGAAGCGCTTGAACGATATTTCACTTAAACCCAGCATGCTGCGGGCCGGTAGGAATGAAAACTCCTGATTTGAACTGCCCTGATCTCTGGGGCTTCGTACCGTTAGCGTCACCCTGTCGGGCGATCTCATAGATTGGTAATTGACGTTTGCCACGTCTTTTAGATAAACCTGCTCGCGGTTTTTCCCGTAAACAAAAATCAGACTATCGCCGTTGTCGTATACACGATCCGCGAGACCGCCCAACATCATTTTAAATATAAACACACCGAAAAAGATCATTAGCGGGGGTATCAGTAGAAATGGGGAAAACGTTTCCGCCGTCAATAGGCTTAGTACGCAACCCAAAGCCACTATCGATAACCATATGATCGGAAAAACGCGGCGGGTGAAAAAGGATGTGCGGGAAATAACACGTAGGTCCTGTTGCATGGTCACGATTCCATCCAGGGCACATGAAGAAATCACTCATTCAATTATTTTATGGAAAAAACTTCCATATTCCTACCGGCTTAGAATAGCGGTTCGCGGGCCAATAGGTAGCAGTCCATAATCCAGCCGTGCGCTTCACGCAGCGCGGCACGGCGTTTAGTAATCTCGTCGCTTACCTCGCTTAGCGTGCCTTTGATCAGGCACTGTTTATCCATGCCCAGGTAGGCGCCCCACCAGATGTAGGTGTCAGCTTGTGGCAGCGTGGTAAACGCCCCGCCGCTGTCGAGCATCACGGCTACCGTCGCGGCGTCGCTTGGCCAGCCGCGTTCGCGCAGGCGGCGGCCGGTGGTGATCTGGATGGGTTCGGCGAGTGCGTTAAGCGGGAGTTTATGCTCGGCGGTGAGCACTTGTAGGCTAGTGATGCCGGGCACAACGTTGACCTCAACCGCACGGCCGCTATCCGTCAGGCGCTTGGCGATGCGTAGGCTGCTGTCATAGAGTGAGGGGTCGCCCCATACCAGCATGCCGACGCGCCCGCCGTTTGGCAGGTGCTTATCCATCAGCTCGGCCCATACGCTGGCAATGGCGTTATGCCATTCGTCTACTGCGCTTAGGTACGCGCACTTGGCATCGCGGGTGGGTAAATCGAACTCGACGATGCGGGTGTTGGTCGCTTCATCAAGCAGCTCTTCGCAGAGTACGCGGCGCAGGTCGATCAGGTCCGATTTCGCTTCGCCCTTGCGGGGGAGCAGAATCACCTCGGCTTCGTTGAGGGCGCGAACCGCCGCGAGTGTTACGTGGTCAACGTTGCCGGTGCCAATGCCGATCAGCGAGAGCGTGATCATGCGCCGCCCTCTTCATCGCTACTGGCAAACGGCGAATCGGCGGACTGGGGGCGAAAGCGGCGGTCGTAGCCTACCGCGTACAGGCTGCTTTCCTGGAAGTCTTCGGATTCGAGTACCGGCCCTACCAGAATCAGCGCCGTGCGCTGAAGCGTGTTATTGATCAGGGATTCCACCGTGGATAAGCGCCCGCGCACCACGTGCTCGTCCGGCCAGCTGGCCCGCCATACAATCGCTACCGGGCACGCTTCGCCGTAATGGGGCGTCAGGCTTTCCACCACCTGGGCCAGATTGTGGATGGAGAGGTGAATAGCAAGCGTGGCGCCGGTGCGGGCAAAGTTGGCCAGCGTTTCATCTTCTGGCATGGCACTGGCCCGGCCCGGCGTGCGGGTCAGCACCACGGATTGCGCCACGCCGGGTAGCGTTAGCTCCTGGCCGAGCGTTGCCGCCGCAGCGGCGAAGGAAGGCACGCCGGGGGTCACGCTGTAGGGAATATCAAGCTCTCGCAGGCGGCGCAGCTGTTCGCCCATCGCGGACCATACCGAGAGATCGCCGGAGTGCAGCCGGGCCACATCACAACCTTCCGTGTGAGCGGCCTGGATTTCCTGCATGATTTCATCGAGTGACAGCGGCGCGGTGTTGATGATGCGCGCGCCTTCCGGGCAGTGCTCGAGGATTTGCTCGGGCACCAGTGAACCTGCATACAGGCATACCGGGCAGGCGGCAATTAAATCGCGACCGCGCAGCGTCAAAAGATCCGGCGCGCCGGGGCCTGCGCCAATAAAATGAACCTTCATAATCCAACTCCTTGCGCCGCTGTGGTGGCCACCGCGGCCGTGGCCTTTCTATCGTTTGAAACTGTCCGTAGGCCTAAAAGCCGTGCCCCGCTGCCCGCGGCCAGCAGCGCCACGGCTTCGGCCACACTGCCGGTGCCTTTTTCGCGCAGGCTGTAGGCGGAGTGGGTCAGCGTGGTAACGCTTGCCAGCGCTGTATCCGCGACACCCATTACCGGGATGTGGCGGGCGCTACCCAGCGCTTCAACCAGTGGCAGCATGCTATGCGCCGCGGCCAACTGGTCGATAGGGCCGTACTCGGCAATCAACTGATCCAGCGCCTGTTCCAGTGATTCAAGCGTTGCCTGCTGGCGAAAGCCGAACCCGGCGACTTTAAGCGCCTGCCTAGCCACTGTTTGCTGAATCATCGAACACCACGCCACTGCACAATCGGGTAGCTGGATTTCCAGCCCCGGCGCGTGCCCATGGGGGCGGCGTGGGCCAGCTCCAGGCGCAGCAGTTCGCCGCCGGCCTGTTGCTGCCAGTGCGCCAGCAGGGCTTCGGATTCCAGGGTGACCGCGTTGGCTACTACTCGCGTGCCGCGGGGCAGCACCTGCCATAAAGTATCCAGCAGTTTCTGAGAAAGCCCACCGCCGATAAACACCGCATCGGGCAACGGCGCATTCTCGAGCACCTCCGGGGCGCGGCCTTCGTTTACTTCCAGCCAATCGACCCCCAGGTTGTCGGCGTTGCGCCGCGCCCGGGCGGCGCGCTCTGGGTGCTGCTCGAAGCCGATGGCCTGGTTATCCGGGTGGGCCAGCAGCCACTCAATGGCGATGGAGCCAGAGCCTGCGCCAATATCCCACAGCCGCTCCCCAGACCTGGGGGCCAGTGCGCAAAGCGTCAGGCTGCGCACGGCCTGCTTGGTGATCTGCCCGTCGTGCTCAAAAAAGCTATCGGCAAGGCCGGGCGTTGAGGGGATCGCGGGGCCATTACCGGCAACTTCAATACCTACCGCCACCGGGTGGGCGATATCCTCGGGTAGCGCGTCATCCATGCGCAGCGTGCGGATGCGCTCATCCACGCCGCCCAAGGCTTCCAGCACGTTTAGCTGAGAATCCGCAAAGCCGAATGTTTTTATCAGCGCGGCCAATTCAGCCACGGCGGCGCCATCACGCAACAGCACCAGCAAGTGCCGGCCGCCTTGCAGGTAGGGCCGAATGCGGGTGAGCGGTTTGGCGTGCAGGCCCAGGCAGGTGCAGCGCTCAAGCGGCCAGCCTAAGCGGGCCGCCGCCAGGCTAAAGGTCGAGGGCGATGGCACGGCGACCCATTCGCTGGCGTCTACGTGGCGCGCCAGGCTGGTGCCCGCCCCGAACCAGAACGGATCATTGGATACCAGCATGACCACCCGGCGGCCGCGCTCGTTGAGTAGTGCGGGGATGCCATCAAGAAACGGCACTGGCCACTCGCGAATATCCGCGTTTAACGGGGGAAGCAGGCGCAGATGACGGCGGGCGCCAAACACGATCTCGGCACGCTCAAGCTGCTCGCGGCTTGCCGCTGTCAGGCCCGCTGTGCCACTCTCCCCCCACCCTAACAGTGTGAGCCACGGAGCCTTGTTAACCTCAGCCATGATAAACGTCCTGATTCTTGGGGGTACGAGTGAGGCCAGCGCCTTGGCCAGTGCTTTTAGCCAGCACAACATTCCAGCCATTTTCAGCTATGCAGGCCGGGTCAAAACGCCTAAGGCGCAACCGCTGCCCACCCGCGTGGGCGGTTTCGGCGGCGCCGACGGTTTGGCGGCGTTTATCACCCAACAGCGCATCACCCATATTATTGATGCAACCCACCCGTTTGCCACGCAGATGAGCCGTAACGTGTTGGCCGCCGCCCAGCAGACCGGCGTACCGGCAATTGCCCTGACGCGCCCGGCCTGGGTGCCCACCACTCACGCTAACTGGCAACACGTGGCGAGTATCGAAGAGGCGGTTAGCGCCCTCGAAGGCCCGCCCCAGCGCGTGCTGCTCGCGATTGGCCGCATGCACCTGGCCGCGTTTGTCGCGCAGCCTCAACACCACTATGTGCTGCGTTTGGTCGACCAGCCAACCGCCCCGCCGCCGCTTGCCCACTTTACCACCACGGTGGATAGAGGCCCGTTCACGCTGGAAGGCGATTTAGCGCTACTCAAAACCCAACGTATCGAACGCATCGTGTGCAAAAACGCTGGTGGCGAAGGTGCCGTTTCAAAACTTGATGCCGCTCGCGCGCTTGGCGTGCCGGTCATCATGATTGACCGCCCGGCACTGCCCGCTCGCCATGAAGTGCATAGCGTTGATGAGGTGCTTGCCTGGCTTAATGATCGTTCCTGATCAAAGCGCTGAGCGCGGCGTATACACCAGCGGCTCGCCGTCTCGCTCGATCAGCCGGGTTTGCCGGGAGCCAACAATCACCAGCGTGCGCATATCGGCCATATCCGGCGTGGCGTCTTTTAAGGCTGTTACGCGGATTGATTCGTCAGGCATTGAAACCGCGCGGGCGAAGATGATTAACCGTTCAGGCTCACACGCCTCTCGCAGCACGTCCAGGGTGCGCTCAAACCCTACCGGGCGCGATTTTGAGCGCGGGTTATAAAACGCCATCGCAAAATCGGCTTCAACGGCCAAACGCAGGCGCTTTTCGATAAGCGCCCAAGGCTTCAAGTTGTCAGATAAATTGATGCAGCAGAAATCATGCCCCAGCGGTGCACCCGCACGGGCGCTGGCCGCCAGCATCGCGGAAATACCCGGCAGCACCTGAATATCCAGCCCACGCCACGCGGCATCGCCCGCTTCCAGCGCTTCAAATACCGCCGAGGCCATGGCGAATACGCCGGGGTCGCCAGAGGAAACCACCACGACTCGGTGGCCTTCAAGCGCCAGCTGTAGCGCCTGCTCGGCACGGCGAATCTCTTCGCGGTTGTCTGAGCCGTGGCGGGTCAGGCCATAGCGCGGTGCTACTCGGTTCACGTAGGGTACGTAGCCCACCACGTCCGTGGCGTCACTAAGCGCGGCCGTTACCTCAGGGGTAATCATCGCATCCGCGCCCGGCCCCAGGCCGACAATTTTTAGCCAGCCGCTCATGGGCGCCTCCCGTTGCCGTGAATCAGCACAATCGAGAAGTAAGGCACGCTCTCGCCAACGTCTACCAACGGCAACACGCGCTGCTGCTCCATGGCGGCGTATTCGATCAGCCAAGCCTGGTCTTCCCGGCCCGCCTGTTTAAGCGCTCGGCGCAGCTTGTGAAGATTGCGCCCAATCTTCATGACCACCAGCGCGTCGGTATCGGCGATATGTTGGGTGAGCGTTTCTTCCGGCAGCGTGCCCATCAGCACGGTCAGAATATCGTCGCCCCAGGTAATCGGCTGCCCGGTCGCCGTCCAGGCGGCGGACATACCGGTAATTCCCGGCACTACCGACACCGGCACCTGATTCAGCAACCGCGTGTAGAGGTGCATAAACGAGCCGTAGAAGAACGGGTCGCCTTCACAGAGCACCACCACGTTGCAACCGGCGCTGGCTATCTCGATCAGTTGGGCCACGCACCGCGAGTAAAACGCCGAGAGCAGTGCGTTGTACTGCGGGTCGTCGAAAGGGATCTCTGTGGTGACCGGGTACTCCATGGGAAGCTCAATAGTGCCTGATGCCAACAGGCCTTCAACAATGCTGCGCGCATGGCCACGGCGGCCCTTTTTGCGAAAATAAGCGATATGCGTGGCGCCGCGAATCAGCCGGTCGGCGCGCACGCTCATCAAGTCATGGCTGCCCGGCCCCAGGCCAACGCCGTAAACCGTGCCCTGTGTTGATGCCTGAGTCATTCGACGCGATCCGCCATGGCGTTAATGGCCGCGACCGTTACCGCACTGCCGCCCAGGCGGCCACGTACGATGCAGCTTGGAATTTCAGGTGTTGCCCACAGCGCTTCCTTGGATTCGGCGGCGCCTACAAAGCCTACCGGGCAGCCGATTACTACCGCCGGGCGTGGGCAGCTCGGGTCTTCCAGCATGTTCAAAAGATGAAACAGCGCGGTGGGTGCGTTACCAATGGCCACCACGGCGCCTTCCAGATGCGGGCGCCATAGTTCCAGCGCTGCGGCCGAACGGGTGTTAGCCATCTCCTGGGCGAGGTGTGGCGTGCGCTCATCGTTCAGGGTGCAAATAATCTCGTTATTGGCTGGCAGCCGCTTGCGGGTGATGCCTTCAGACACCATGCGTGCATCGCAAAGAATCGGCGCGCCGCGTTCGAGTGCTGAACGCGCTTTATTGACCGCGTCATTTTGAAAGTGAATATGCGCGGCCAACTCGACAAGCCCGGCGGCGTGAATCATGCGCACGGCAACGGTCTCTTCCTCGGCAGAAAAGCGCGCAAGGTCGGCCTCGCTGCGGATAATCGCGAAGGATTCCCGGTAAATTGCCGGGCCGCTTGTTTCATACGTATAGGGCACCCAAACTCTCCAAATATTCGACGGCCTCAGTCTCGGTGAGGCCTGTCTTAACGGGCGTGCTCTGCGCATCACCCTTAACAATAAGATTAAATCGGCCTGCCTGACCGACCAGGCACACATCGGCCGATGAACGGCGGGCGCACCCCTTGGCGCAGCCGGATATATGAACGCTATGTCTTTTCACGTCGTGCGCTAATCGTTTAGCAAGCGGCTGGGTAGCAACGCTTGCCTGGGCACAGTAAGGCGCGCCGGGGCAGGCATCCATCAATAAGCGCGTGTCCCGATTGTCGCTGATAAATCCTTCAACCGGCCCGCTTGCGCCCTTGACCCATAAACGTCGCCACGGCGTTACCCGCACATGGCTCACCGCCGCAGGCGTTACAGACGCCCGCAATGCAGCAGCGGCTGCGCGGCCAAACGGCAGCCCGTAAACCATGCCCGCTTGATACTTGCCAAGCGCCAACGCCGCGCCCTGCGTTGCATTCTCAATGGCAGAAGCACTCGCGGGGCGCATTTTAGCAGGTGACCACGCGGGAAGCGGCACTTTATGCCGCTGCATCCGCCCGGCGTCATTTCCGCCGCTTTCCACAAACCAGTGCGTCAAGCGTATTAAATGCTCAATGGCCGCCTCAATAGAGCCCACCGGTGTACCGCAGGCATGGCCTTCGGCGCGCACTATCAGCCCGCCGTCGATTGAGCGCTCAACTCGAAAATCAGCGGCGGTATCTCCCAATACCGCTAATTCACCTGTATCAATGGCAATACCGACTTTGCTGGGCATCGCGGCCAGTTCGCTGCCTCGCAGCTGTAATAAGCAGGCAAGTTGATGCGTGTCATCGCCCGCCTGCCAACTGGGCGCCAGCAGGCACTGGGGCTGCTGCTCGGTGGCGGGGTCCGCACTGACCAATTCGTGTGCGACCAAAAAATCCATTAGCGGCGGCCATGTGGTTTCCGAGACGCCGCGCAGCTGAATATTGGCGCGGCTGGTTAACTCAATTAACCCGTTGCCATAGGTTTCTGCGGCATCGCACAGCGCGAGCATCTGCGCTTTGGAAAGCTGGCCGAGCGGTGGGCGCACGCGCACTAACCAGCCATCGCCGGTTTCCATGGGCTGCCAGGCGCCGGGGCACCAGCCTTTGACCAGCGGACTAGTGCTCATAAACTGGCGGTTTCCCTGGCTTCGTCCATTTCCAGCAGCAGGTCTTTAAGCGCGTCGCCGTGCTCGCCGGGTTCTTGCCACATGCCGCGCTGAGCGGCTTCCAGCAACCGCTCGGCCATCTCTTCAAGGGCTGCTGGGTTATGCTCACGTAAAAACTGCTGGTTGGCCTCATCCAGCACCAGCGCTTCACTCACCTGGGCGTACTGGTAATCCGCCACCAAATCCGTGGTGGCGTCGTAAGCAAACAGGTAGTCGACCGTGGCGGCCATCTCAAACGCGCCCTTGTAGCCGTGTTCGCGCATGGCGTTGATCCATTTTGGGTTCAACACGCGCGAGCGAATGACCCGGGCAAGTTCCTCTTTGAGCGTGCGAATTTTGGGCACGGCGGGGTTGGCGTGGTCGGCGTGATAGATCTCCGGCGCTTGGCCGGCAAGCGCACGGGTCGCGTTGGCCATGCCGCCCTGAAAGGCGTAGTAGCTGTTGGAGTCGAGAATATCGTGCTCGCGGTTATCCTGATTCTGCATCACCGCATCCAGCCCTTTGATCTGCTGCTCAAAGGCGCCGCGCGCGGCGGTGCCGGAATCCGCAAACTGCCCGTAAGCGTAGGCGCCGGTGCCCAGGTAGGCCTCGGCCAAGTCATCGGCATCGCCCCAGCTACGGTTTTCAATCAGCCGGTTCAGGCCTGCCCCATACTCGCCGGGCTTGCTGCCAAAAATACGGTAGCTCGCTTCCTGGGCAGCCATTTCGGCACTTAACCCTTGGGCTTCAAGGGCGTGCTGGCGCTCAAGCACGGCTGCGCGAATGGTGTTGCTATCGCCTGGTTCTGCATAGCTGGCAACCGCTTGCACGGCGGCATCAAACAGGCGAATCACGTTGGGAAAAGCATCGCGAAAAAATCCGGATACGCGCAGCGTGACATCTACCCGTGGGCGATTAAGCAGCATCGAAGGGATTACTTCAAAATCAATCACCCGCTGAGAACCCAATGACCACTTGGGCCGCACACCCATCAGCGCAAAGGCCTGGGCGATATCGTCGCCGCCGGTGCGCATGGTGGCGGTCCCCCAAATGGAAAGCCCCAAGCGGCGTGGATAGTCGCCGTGATCCTGCAGATAGCGTTCGACAAACGCCTGGGCGGACTTTTCACCCAGCGTCCAGGCGGCGGGCGATGGGATCGAGCGGTTATCCACGCTGAAAAAGTTGCGCCCGGTGGGCAGCGTATCCAACCGCCCCCGGCTCGGCGCACCGCTCGGCCCGGCGGGTACGAAAATTCCCTCAAGCCCATCCAGCAGCGAGCCAATCTCCATCTTTACGCCCTGCTGCATGGCGGCCCACAGCTGCTCGCGGGCAAATTTAAGCTGCTCGACCGTGGCGGGATACACCTGGGCAAGCGCGGCCAAATCCCCTTGGGCCAGCACATAGTCGGCCACCAGCTCTTCACCAAGCAGCTCCAGCCGCTCGCGAGTATCGGCGCCGGTTCGCCAGGCAGTGGTTAGTTTGCCTGCCAGCACAGCCGGTTTAGGACCAAGCCAAGGCTCGCTGCCCGCCGCCAGCGGGTCGAAGTCTTCCCCCAGCGCCAGGTCAGCAGCCAGATTGTGCAGCAAGCCACGGCTTGCCACCGCTTCACCACGCGGCAGCCTTAACAGGGCTACCAGCGTAGCCGCCCGTTTCTCCTCGGGCGGAAGCATGCCCAGTATATGCAGGCCGTGGCGAATCTGAGCTTCCTTGATATCGCACAAAAAGGTGTCCAGCTCGTTGAGAATTTCGCTGTCACAACTGCTGTTCACTGCGTGGGCAAGCTCCTGGTCGATGCCGGTTGCCCGCAGATGCAAAAGTATCTGCTCGCGAATCAGCGCTTCGCGACGCGGGTCCATGTCCAGCGCCTGATAATACTCATCAGTCAGCGCTTCAAGCTCGGCCATGGGGCCGTAAAGTTCAGCGCGCGCCAGTGGCGGCATCAAGTGATCAATAATCACCGCCTGGCTTCTGCGCTTGGCCTGGGCGCCTTCGCCGGGGTCATTGACAATAAACGGATAAAAGTGCGGCATCGGCCCGAGCGCGATATCCGGCCAGCATTCGGCGCTTAGCGCGGTGCTTTTACCCGGCAGCCACTCAAGATTACCGTGCTTGCCCACATGAATAACCGCCTCGACCTGATAGTGCTCGCGCAGCCAGAGGTAAAACGCCAGGTAGCTATGCGGCGGCGCCAGCTCCATATCGTGGTAGGACTGGGTCAGGTCATCAATAAAGTCACGCTCCGGCTGAATACCCACAAAGGTTTCGCCCAAGCGGATACCCGAAATCATCAACCGCCCCTGGCGGCATTTGGGGTCATCTTGCGGCGCGCCCCAGCGGGTCCATATCGTTTTCTGAAGCGCGGCAGGCAGGGTTTGAAACCAGGCCAGATAATCCTCAACGCTGATACTTTGCCAGCAGGCACGCTGATCCAGACTGTCATGATCGTTAGTAACCGCGCCCTGGAGCAGGCGAATCAGCGCATCGCCGTTTTCCGGCAATTCGCTTAGCGGATAACCGGCACCTTTCAGGGCATTTAAAATGTGCAGCGTAGAGGCCGGTGTATCCAGCCCCACGCCGTTACCGATACGCCCATCGCGGTTGGGGTAGTTGGCCATAATCAGCGCGACGCGCTTTTGGCTATTGGGCGTTTGGCGCAGCGCGCAAAACCGCCGGGCCAGCTTGGCGACAAAGGCAGCGCGTTCTGGGTGCAGCGTGTGGTGCGTCACCGACAGCTGGGCGCGCGCGTTATAGTGCGCTTCGGCTTTAAACCCAACGGCGCGGGTGATAATCCGCCCGTCCATTTCGGGTAGCACTACCTGCATGGCAACATCCCGGCTATGCAGGCCTGCGGCCATGCCCTGCCAGTCATCCAAAGTGCTGCTGGCGAGTATCGCCTGAAGTACGACGGGCCGCCCGACAAAAAGGCTTTCATGAAGATTACTGCCCAGTTCATCTGCGGCAGTGGCGTCATCGGCGGTACGGTTTACTGAAAAGCTGGTGGTATTGACCACTAGCATGGCGCCGGTTTGCTCAATGAGGTGATTGGCAAACGCGATGCAGGGGCCTTCTTTTAAAGAGGCCACCGCGACGGCTAACGGCTCAAGCCCTTCGGCTTTCAGCGCGTCGATCATGCCGTCGAGCACAGCGGTATTCGCACCCTGCAGGTGGCTTCTATAAAATAGCAACAGGCACACCGGGCGCTCTGCAATACGCTGATCACGCCACTCGCTTAGGCTGACCGCCTGCTGACCGTTGGCCTGGGGTGCGTAAATCACCGCTGCCGGAATCACTTTAGGCTCTTGCCACGCATACTCATGCGCCAAGTACTCATGTGTTAGACACTCGTGCGCCAGGCATTCGCTTCCGATAAAGCGCAGCAGCTGCTCGGCGTTGTCCACACCGCCTTCGCGTAAATAGCGCCACACGCGGTAGGCATCGTCGAAGGCTATGCTTGAGTCTTCAAGCAAAGCATCGTCCGGGGCGTCGCAGCCGGGCACCAGTATCAGCTGGCGCTCAGGCCTGGCAGCCGCCCAGGCCAGAAGCCGCTCGTAGCCGTACTGCCAATAGCCCTTTCCGCCCAGCAGTGACACCACCACCAAGCGGGCTTTTTCCAGCACACGGTCTTCGTAAAGATCAAACGCCGCCGGTTTTACCAGGTTCATCCAGTTCGCCAGCCGCACCGAGGGGTAGTCATCGCCCAGGCGATCAACCGCCTGGGCCAACGCCGACAAGTTACTGTCAGCGGCGGACATAATCACAACCTCGGCAGGGCTTTGCTGCAGATCGATGATGCCTTCATCATCAATAAAGCCCCCCGGTTTGGCGGCGAAAAGATGCATTAGGCGCTTACCGACGTCTCAGCGCTGGCCAGCGCCTTATGAATTTCATCGCTGTTCAGCGTTTTGCCGATAATCACCAGCTGGGTTTGGCGCGCCTCGTCCTGGCGCCACAAACGGTCAAAATAACCGTCCAGGCGCTCGCCAACGGCCTGAATAACTCGGCGCATGGGCTTACCGGGAATGGCCGCAAAGCCCTTGGCGCGATAGATCTCTTGGGTTTTCAGCAGATGTTGAAGCCTGGCCGCCAGCTCATCGCCATCGACTTCGCCCAGCGTAATCACGCAGGAATCAAAGTTATCGTGGGCGTGATCGTGGTGGGCGCCTTCGGCATGGTGCTTGTCGTGATGGTTGGTAATCTTGTCGATATGCTCTTCACTGGCCGCACCAATGCCCATCAGGGCTTCCAGCTGGGCCGTGTCAGTCGCTAGCGTTTGATCGATAAACAGCGTTTTGACCGATGCGGGCACCCGCGCCTGTACCAGCGCTTCAACCCGGGCTTTTTCGTCGGCGTTCAGCAGGTCGGTTTTACTGACCAGCACTAAATCCGCCGCGCTTAGCTGGTCATCCAGCAGTTCGCGCAGGCTGGGGTCGTGGTCCAGGCTGTCATCGGCCAGCCGCTGGGCGGCAACCTTTTCTTCGTCGTTGGCAAACCGGCCAGCGGCTACGGCAGGCCCGTCGATCACGGTGATAATGGCATCCACGGTGCAGTGCTGGCGGACTTCCGGCCAGTTAAACGCCTGTACCAGCGGCTTGGGCAAGGCCAGCCCGCTGGTTTCGATCAGGATGTGGTCGATATCATCACGCCGCGCCACCAGCTTTTTCATCACCGGCAAAAACTCTTCTTCTACCGTGCAGCAGATGCAGCCATTGGCCAGCTCGTAAATACTGCCGTCTTCACCGGCGTCGACTTGCTCGCCCTCTTCAGCTCCGTCTTCACAACCTAGCGCACAGCTACGCAGCAGGCTTGAGTCGATATCCTGCTCGCCAAACTCATTGACGATCACGGCAATCCGCTTGCCGGTAATCTGGCGCAGAATATTGGCCAGCAACGTGGTCTTGCCGCTACCTAGAAAGCCGGTCACAACCGTGGCGGGAATTTTATTTAACTGCATGTGAGGATTCCTTAATGTGGGGGCTTGCGGCCGTGGCTTGCGCTGAATCGTTGCCAAAACCGTGGCTAAACAGACGCGCCACTGCGGCAGGATTATTCGGAAAAAAAAGATGTAAGTACGTCGCCGTTAAGCGACCGGCACGGTAGATCGGCTCGCCGGGCGCTGGGTGGCGCTGGCGGCGCCCGTAAGCAATCGGTTCAGGCGTTTGCTCGGCCATTGAGCGATGGTGGGCATGGCCGCGAACCGGCCCTTCGGGTAGCTCGGCGGTCTGCATGCCTTGGCAGCCGCGACGCCCGCGCATGGCACCGTGCCCCGGCAGTAAGCCGAGCATGGGGTGAGTGTTCTCAGCATAGTCGGTTAGCGTTTCCAAGCTATACAGCATGCCACCACACTCGGCGAGGATGGGTTTGCCCGCGCTAAAGAAGCCTTTAATGGCATCGCGCATGGCGGTGTTCGCCGCAAGCGCCTGCGCGTGAAGCTCCGGGTAGCCGCCGGGTAGCCAAAGGGCATCGCACTCAGGCAGTTCGGCATCGCTCAGTGGTGAGAAAAAGCGCACCTGCGCACCCATCTGCGCCAGCAGGTCCAGGTTGGCCTGATAGATAAAGCTGAACGCCGCATCGCGGGCCACGCCTATCGTCTGCCCAGCCAGTGCCTGCGGCACAGCAGGAAGCGCCTCAGTAGAAGCACTAAAGCTGACCGGCGAAAGCGTGGCGAGCGCGTCCAGCAGCCCTGCGGCTTCCAGCGCCTGCGCCGCGGCTTCAAAGCGAATTTCCAGATCGTCGCGAATCTCTTCCGCCTGCACCAGGCCCAGATGACGCTCGGGAAGTGCCAGCTCAGGGTCACGCGGTACGGCAGCTAAAAAAGGAATGGCTGCGGGCAGCGCGCCTTCAATCAGCTCACGGTGGCGCTGGGAGCCGCAGTTATTGGCAATCAGCCCAGCAATTTGAATATCGTCACGAAAGCCAGCCAGCCCCGTTACCAGCGCAGCGGCGGTTTGGGCCATGCCTTTGACATCCATCACGATGGCCATGGGAATACCGAACAGCGCGGCTAAATCGGCACTGGAAGGCTCGCCGTCAAACATTCCCATAGCGCCTTCCACCAGAATCAAATCGGCTTCAACAGCGGCTTCATAAAAGCGTTGGCGACAGTAGGCTTTGCCTGCCATCCATAAATCAAGCTGATCAACCGGTTGGCCAGAGGCCTGGGCGAGTATTTGCGGGTCCAAGTAGTCCGGTCCGGTTTTAAATACCCGCACCACTTTGCCCTGGTTGCGCAGCAGCCGCGCAAGCCCCGCGGTTACCGTGGTTTTACCCTGGCCTGAGGCGGGTGCCGAGATAAACAGCGCGGGGCAGCTGGCAGAAGGTGTACTCATCAGTACTCGATCCCCGCCTGAGCTTTGACGCCGCCGCGAAACGCGTGGCGCTCATCCTGCACGGTGCTGATGGTGTCGGCAATTTCCTGAAGTGGCTGTGCCATGGTGCGCCCGGTAATAATCACATTCTGATGCGCTGGGCGGCGTTTGAGTGCCTCTACCACCGGCACCGGGTCCAGGTAGCCGTACTTGAACATGTAGCTCATTTCGTCCAGCACGATGATGTTGTAGGCCGGGTCTTCCAACAGGCCCTTGGCGATTTCCCAGGCAGTTTCGGCGGCTTGAATATCGCGCTCGCGGTCCTGGGTTTCCCAGGTAAAGCCCTGGCCCATGATGTGCCAGTCAAGCCTTGGGTGGTCACGAAAGAACAGGTATTCACCGGTTTCGCGCCGCCCTTTAATAAACTGAATGACCGCGCCTTTCTGACCATGCCCCAGCGAGCGCGCCAGCGTACCGAGCGCCGAGCTGCTTTTACCCTTGCCGTTGCCTTTGAGCAGGATTAATACCCCGCGCTCTTCAGTGGCGCGGCTGATGCGCTCATCGACCACCTCTTTTTTGCGCTGCATGCGGTTTTGGTGATTGCTATCGCTCATGCTGACTCCTGGGTGGGCAGTGCCCAATACAAGGCGCCCAGCTGCTGGGCAAGGCGTGTCGCCTGGCCACGTTTTACAAATGAGTGTTCGGTATCCATCACTACACAATCGCCAAGCGTTGGCAGGTCTGCAACGGACTCGCGGGTGCGCCCGTCGGTGATCAAGTAGGTACGTATATGTAGGCCGGGTTCGCGGCGCTGCCACTGACGAATCAACTTTCCTGCCTCCTCAACCGCTTTACGCAGCGGCGTGCCGCCCCCGCCATCGGCACTGTTCAGCGTCGCCTCTAGGCTTTTGGGCGCACGCTGGCGGGTGAGTAGCGGTGTCACCGTATTGTTGCCAAACCCCAGCACGGCCAGCTGCTCGCGAGCGCTGTACGCCTGGCGGGTCAGGCTATCCACCCAGCCCTTGGCCTGGCCCAACAGGCGCTTACCCAGCGTCGAGCCGGAGGTGTCCAGCAGTACCAGGTGCAGCACTGGCTGCCCGGTGCGCGCTTTGCGATCACGCAACTGTCGCCAGGGCCACTGACCACGATTGGCGATCAGCGTGGCGAACCAGTCGGGGCGAGAGGTAGACGAAGGTGGTTTATTAGCTCGCCCCTGGCCCAACTCGGTGCCCTTACGCGTACCGCCAAGTGAAAGCAGCGGCTTAGCCGCAGGCCGGTTGATGGGTGTAAGCGCAGGGAGATTCAGCAGTTGGCTATCCAGCATGTTCTGCGCGATGGGCGGCATGGCGCCCCACTGCCCCTGCTCGCCTGAATGTCCACCGGCAGACGACTGACCGCCAGAAGGCTTTTCATTTGGCGTGGACGAAGGTGGTGGAGAAGACGGCGGCGTTGATGGTGGTGTGGAAGATTCATGCGTACGCCGATGGGCCAATACCCAGGGCTCAACGGTATCCACATCGTCCTGAATGATTGTATCGCCTCCCCGCCAAGCGGCATGGGCCTGGGCGGCGCGGTGCCAGGTAACATCGGCACGCAGGCCTTCGACGCCGGCTTCTTCACAGCGGTTGGCGATGTGTGCGTAAACCCATTCAGGTGCGCTCACGGCTGCTAGCACATCTCTCGCCTGCTCGATACGTTCACGCAGGGCTGACTGCTCAGCGGCGAAGTCGGCGATAAAGCGTTCGGGGTCGCGATCAAAAGCATCGCGCTGCTGCACGATGGCGATGCGCTCTTCGATACGGATGGAGGCCGGCTGTTCCAGGCAGAGGCCAAACCGGTCGAGCAACTGCGGGCGCAGTTCGCCTTCATCCGGGTTCATGGTGCCAATCAGGCTAAAACGTGCCGCGTGGGAGTGACTAATACCGTCGCGTTCAACGATATTGACCCCACTTGCGGCTACATCCAGCAGCAGGTCGACTAGGGTATCGGCGAGCAGATTGACTTCATCAACGTACAAAACGCCGCCATGCGCTTTGGCCAACAGCCCTTCATGAAAGGTGGCTTCGCGCTCGTTCAATACCTTTTGAAGGTCCAGGCTGCCGGTCAGGCGATCTTCGCTGGCGCCTAGCGGCAGGGTCACAAACGGCGACTTGCCGCCCTTGTCAGATTCGGGCAGCAGTGCCGCCAACGCGCGGGCAAGGGTTGATTTTGCGCTGCCTCGCGGGCCGCTAATCAGCACCCCGCCAATGCGCGGGTTGATCACATTTAAAAGCAGCGCTTTCTTAAGCGCTGCCTGGCCGACGACGGCGGTAAAGGGAAACTCAACCACAGGCATCACCATGGGCAGAAGGAACATTAACTTGATTTAACAAGAAGATATTGAACGATTAGCGCCAGAAATGCGCTTAAAGCACTTATTTTTCAAGCGGGTAAAACTAATACATTAAGCGACGCATGGACACTGCAAGACACGTGAAAGTTATTCATCACTGACAAGAGAATATCGATAGAGCCAAGAGCTGATAAAATCTCTACAATAACCGCGCATTATAGAGGATGGCATCAGGGTGTAGCCACCTCCCCGCTTGAGCAAGTCATCAATCGCAAAGGTTTTTCGTGCTTTATCATCACGTCTTCGGCAGTCTGTCGAGTTTTATATCCATCGGCACCCGGAACACCATCCCATGAAGCCTTTCCCCGCTCTACCTGCTACCTCTTTTATGCTATGAAAGCGGTTACCATGCAAAGTACACAAGCGCCGCGCGCTCAGGCGCACTGGCTCTGGCTTGCCCCTTTGGTATTGCTGGTAGCGCTGCTCGCCGGTACGGCGATTGGTGAAACCTCGATTCCTGTGGATACAATTCTTAAAGTATTGGCCAATCATCTGCTGGGCGCTAACTACGCGGTTGATCGCATTGACGCGGGTATTATCTGGAACTACCGCTTAAGCCGCGCCATTATGGCTGCGTGCTGCGGCACCGCGCTGGCCCTGGCGGGTGTAGTGCTCCAGGCGTTACTGCGCAATCCCCTGGCCGACCCGTACTTGATGGGTATATCGGCAGGCGCCTCGACCGGTGCCGTGGCCGTCACGGTGGCGGGGCTTGGCGCGGGTGCTTTAACGCTATCCGCGGGGGCATTTGCCGGTGCTGGCCTCGCGTTTGGTTTGGTGGTACTGCTTGCCCATGCAGCCAGTAGCGGTACCGGCGGCGGGCGTAGCACTCAGGCGGCCGGGGCCATTATTCTAGCGGGCATCGCAGGCTCTCAACTGTTTAACGCGCTCACCGCCTTCATCATTACCAAGTCGGCCAGTGCCGAACAAGCCCGCGGCATCATGTTTTGGCTTTTGGGCAACCTTTCTGGGGTGCGCTGGAGCGATGTGGCAATCGCCTTTCCTGCCGCCCTGGGCGGCTTGTTGATTTGCCTTTGGCACCGCCGCGCGCTGGATGCCTTTACCTTCGGCGCCGACAGCGCGGCGTCCATGGGTATCGCCGTTCGCCCAACGCGGGGGCTTTTAATTATTGCGGTAGCGCTGGTGACAGCCATTATGGTGTCGATGGTCGGCGCTATTGGCTTTGTGGGCTTGGTAATTCCCCATGCCATGCGTTTTATCGTGGGTACCCAACATACGCGTTTGGTGCCCGCTTCGGCACTTGCTGGCGCCGTGTTTTTGATTGGCTCAGATATTCTTTCGCGCATTCTGGTGCCCGGCCAGGTACTGCCGATTGGGGTGATTACCTCGTTGATTGGCGCGCCGGCCTTTGCGTTGATTCTTGTGCGCGGCACGAGGAACCGATGAAATTAACTGCACAACAGCTGGGCTGGAGCGTACATGGGCGCACGCTGTTAGAAGACGTTTGTCTTGATGTAGCGCCCGGCCAGACCTTCGGCCTGATTGGCCCGAACGGCTCCGGTAAAACTACGCTATTACGCCTGTTGGCAGGTTTGAACAAACCTAAAAAGGGCCACGTTCGTATCGACGGCCAGCCCATCGCAAAAATGCGCCAGCGACATATCGCCCAATCAGTCGCGCTGGTTGAACAGCAGGCGGAGACTACCGACAGGATTCACGTGCGCCAAGTCGTGGCATTGGGCAGAACGCCGTTCCTTTCGGCGCTTCGCCCTTGGTCAGCTCAGGATGACGCCATTGTGGATCAGGCGCTGAATGATGTGGATATGGCGCACATGGCGGACCGCCTCTGGCATACCCTTTCCGGCGGCGAGCGCCAGCGCGTGCATATTGCCCGGGCACTTGCCCAGCAACCCAAAATCCTGCTGTTGGACGAGCCCACCAACCACCTGGATATTCGTCATCAGCTGTCGATTCTTGAGCTGGTCAGGCAGCTGCCCATCACCGTGGTAATTTCCCTGCACGACCTTAACCAGGCCATGGAGTGCGACCGCATTGGCGTGATGGACGGTGGACGCCTGATCGCCAGCGGCCAGCCACATGACGTGCTAACCGCCCAGTGCTTACAAGAGACGTTCGGCGTGTATGCCCATGTGCTAGATGATCCAGTTGATGGCAAGCGGTTCATGCGTTTTAGAAGCGCGGTTTAAACGCTTTTCGGCGGTGTAACGCTTTCTTTGCTAAGGTGTGGGTCCTTGTAACGAACTCTTACAATAAACAGGAACTCCACATGCGTATTTTGTTTACCGGTGGTAGCGGCAAGGCTGGCCGTCATGCGACCGCGTATTTGCGCGACCAGGGTCACAGCATCACCAATCTGGACTGGGTAGCGTCCGATGTGCCGGGCATCACCACGCTGAAGGTAGATCTGACCGACGCGGGCCAAGTGTTCAATGCGTGCCAAGCTTACGCCACTTTTGATGAGCTGGAGCCGGGCACTGGAATGCCACGCTACGACGCCATCGTTCACTTTGCCGCTATCCCCGCCATTCTGCACCGCCCGGATAACGAAACCTACCGTATCAACACGCTAAGCACCTACCATATTCTGGATGCTGCCACCCGGCTGGGCATCCCCAAGATAATCTTTGCCTCCAGCGAAACCACCTACGGCATCTGCTTTGCCGATGGCGAGAAGCTGCCAGACTACCTGCCTATCGATGAAGAACACCCCACTGTGCCGCAAGACAGCTACGCCATGAGCAAGGTAGTCAACGAAGTAACCGCGCGATCGTTTCAAGCGCGCTCAGGCATCGACATTTACGCCCTGCGTATCAATAACGTGATCGAGCCTCATGAATACCGCCAGAACTTCCCAGCGTATATGGATAACCCGGCGCTGCGCCGACGCAACATCTTCGCCTATATCGATGCCCGCGACCTGGGGCAGATGGTCGACTGCTGTCTGAAAACGGATGGTTTGGGTTACGAGGTGTTTAACGTCGCCAATGAGGATCTATCGGTAGGGCTTACCAATGCCCAGGTGATTGAGCGCTTCTATCCTGGCGTACCTGTACAGCACGCAATGGGAGAATATGAGACGTTCTACAGTATCGACAAAGCGCGGCGCCTGGTGGGTTTCGAACCGCGTCACTCTTGGCGAGCTGAGCTGGAGTAGTAAATCAACACGTCTTACTTTCTTGTCTTACTTTCTTATCTCACTATCTCGCCTCACTATCTCAGAAAAGGATTCCCTGTAAGATTCCTGATCAGTGCATGAGGACTACGCGCTTGGCAATATGCCTCGTGCGTAGTGCTGCTGACTGCACCTCCGGGGCCATCTATCTTGCTATCTATTTTGCTATCGTAAGAACCGCCACACCACGCTGTGTTCAGATCCCATGCTCCATAGCAGCACAACGATCGCAAGCAGCACTTCTAATACCAGCACGCCGATGCATAGCGTCGCGGTTGACATGATAAAGCCACGCTTATGGCTGATACCCAGGAAACTGGGCGTTCCCTTGTAGAGCAGGTAAGCGCTGTAAAGTAGGCCAATCACTATGCCCAACATGCAAAACCAGAAAACCGGATAAAGCGCAAAAACACCGCTCAGAAACATCGGCGTGGCAATGTATCCCGCGAAAATAATACAGTCGCGGCGGCTAGGACGGCTCTCCAGCTTGCGGGCTAGCCAGTAAATCACATTGCCGACCAAACCAACGGCCACTAACATCAGCGCATAGAACGCAACACCTAGCGCCAGGCCATTGGTAATAGAGACCTTATAGGTATCGATACCGCCATAGGTCCAACCCAGACGGGTTGTGCCGATTAGCGCACAGACCACAGGTATAGCCGCCAGAATAAGCACATGATGGGCATAGAGATGGCTGACGGACTCATGCTCGTCGCTGATTTTATGCCACTCTACGTCAGGATGATGGAGGAGCCCCCAAACATGGTGGATCATAACGACCTCCCGCTAATGCAATGGCATTGTTATTGGGATCAGCTGTTGGGATCGGGTGTTAAAATCAGGTGATGATCAGTCGGATCGACAATCAAAGCTCAGGCCCATATTTAGTGTAGATCACAAGGCCTATTTATGGCGCATAATGGCCACTGTTCAATAAAGATATTTACCTTCACCACTATTCCCCCTCACGCGATTAGCGACAGCGTTGATATGCTTTATATCGGCACAAATACCGGCGCACCATTGACCTCAACGACCGTGAGCCGCTGACGGTAGAGCGCTTCGAGCGTACCGGCGGTTAGCAGCCTTTCGCGAGGGCCCCACTTGGCCTCCCCATTAGGGTACAGAAGCAGTATCTGGTCGCACCAGCGGGCGGCTAAATTAAGATCATGCAGGCACATCACCACACTTTTGCCGCTTGCCGCCTGCTCGGCCATTAACGCCATGACGGCACTTTGGTGATGAAGGTCCAAGTGATTGGTCGGCTCATCGGCAAGCCAGATAGCGGGAGCTTGAGTAAGAACCGTGGCCAGAGCAACGCGCTGGCGCTCGCCCCCGGAAAGCGTATTAACCAGTCGCTCGCGTAAGGGAGCGATATCTAGCCGGGCCAACGCCTGAGCTGCAAGCGCGTAGTCAGCGTTACTTTCCCGCTGCCAGGCGGAAAGAAACGGATGGCGGCCAATCAGCGCCGTTTCCATCACCGTAGCCGGAAAGCTATCCATTCGCTCCTGAAACACGACCCCTAACGTTTGCGCGACCTGGCGGCGACGTAGGCTGGCAAGCGGTGCTTCGTCAAGGTGAACGCTCCCGGAGCGTGGCGCGCGCAGCCCAGCCAGACTATGCAGTAAGGTAGTTTTACCCGCCCCGTTAGGGCCTAGCACACCCCACACCTGCCCTGGTTGAATGGTCAAATTCAGCGGTGTGCCGCCTGGGCGGTTAGGCACATCGATCACCAACTGCTGAGTGGTCAATATGCTCATTAGCGGCTCCGGTGGAGCAGAAATAAAAACGTGGGCACGCCCAAAAGCGCGGTAATCACCCCAACCGGCAGCTGTTCAGGGGCAATCATGGTACGCGCCAAGGTATCGGCCAACACCAGCAACGTACCGCCTGCCAGCGCGCAGGCGGGTAGAATAAGCCGCTGGTCGTTACCTAATAGCAAACGCAGCATATGCGGCACCACGAGCCCCACAAACCCAATGCTGCCTGCGGTGGTGACCGCCGCTGCCGTCAGCAGGCTGGCAAGAACATAAATCCCCCACTCCAGCGGGCGTACGTTAACGCCCAACGCGGCGGCCTGGGGTGCGCCACGGGCCAGCACGTTGAGACTTCGCCCCAAAGGCACCAGCAGCAGACATACTGTCAGCAGCAGTAAAAGTGGCGGCCAAGGAGTGCGTGCATAGGAAAGATCGCCCATCAGCCAATACAGCATGCCCGGCAGACGCTCGGCAGGGCTCATCGCCAGCATCAACGTAATCACAGCCCCCCAACCTGAAGCGACTACCACCCCGGTTAACAGCAACCTTGCAGGGCTCCAGCCGCCACGGCCATGCGCTAAACCAAATACCAATAACGTTGAAAACAGCGCGCCTATAAATGCCGCCCCCGATACCAGGAAACCGCCCAGACCCACCAGCATGGCTGCCAGCGCGCCAATAGAGGCTCCGCCGGAAAGCCCCAGCACGTAAGGGTCGGCCAAAGGGTTGCGCAGCAGTACTTGCATCAGCGCCCCGGCTACCGCCAGCAAGCCGCCGACTGCAAACGCAGAAAGCGCCCGGGGCAAACGCAACTCCCACACCAGCGTACTGGCTAAAAGCTCGCCCTGCCCCTGGGCAACTGCCCACAGTTGAGCAACTGAGAGGGAGGCGCTGCCGATACTCACGGCAAACAGCAAAGCGATTAGCGCGGCAAGGACAAGCACTCCCAAGGGCGCACTTAGGCTGCCTTGCGCTACTTTCCTCATTACCGCGCCCCACGCATTCGGCGAACGCTATCCAGCTGGTCACACAGAATTTTGGCACCTTGTACCATGCGCGGCGTCGGGCGCTGAATAAGCGAAGGCGGTACAAAGAACAGATGGTTATTGACCACCGCCGTAAGGTACGGATACTGCTCCCAGTGGGCTAGCCAGTGGCGGTTTTCTTCACCCATTCCACCGGCCACGATAGCTTCAGGATTGGCTGCCAGCACGGCCTCATCATCAAGGCGTGGAACTAAACGTGACTGTTCTCCCACCACGTTAAACCCGCCGCACAGCTGAATGACCTGGCCAATAAGATGCTGGTCATTAACGCTCATAACCGGCTCGTCCCACACCTGGTAAAACGTACTGACCGGCTCACGGTGTTCATATTGATTTTCAAGCGCTACCATCTGGCGCCGAAAACCATCAGCGACACTTTGCCCGGCGGCTTCGGTACCGGCCAACCGCGCGATGCGCTCAATCGTGCTGGCCACGCCCTCAATTGTGCGGGGCTCAATATAAAAGACCGATAGGCCTAACGCTTCCAGCGTTTCCAACTGCTCGGCTGGATTGCCCGTGACCCAGCCAACGACCAGGTCAGGGGCAAGGCTTACCAGCGCCTCAAGATCAATACGGGTATGGCTGCCCACTGAGGCAACCTGCTTTGCCTCGGGCGGATAATCGCTAAAGGAGACCACCGCCACCACCTGTTCACCCGCACCGGCGGCGTAGGTAAGCTCAGTGGCGCCAGGCGACAGCGTGGCGATGCGCCGGGCAGGATTGTACAGGCAGACTTCGCGGTCGCGATCATCCACCACGCAGCGCGCATGGTGATTCGCTTGCGCCATACCCACAGGCATTACTAGCACGAGGGCCAGCGCCGTTCGCGCCAATTTATGCACTTTATTGACCAAAATGAACACTCAGAAAACCTGCCCGTCCCGCATTTAAATAGTCCGCGCCGTCAAAGGAGCGTGTGGTCACGTAATCCTGGCCCATAACGTTCTCTAATGTAAGGCGAGCACTCCACAATGGAGCAAACTGCCAGCCGGCGCGCAGATTGACCAGCCCATAACCACTTAGCCGATCCTGGTTTTGTGCATCACGATAGCGGTGGTTTTGGGCGACCCACGAACCGCCCAGCGACCACTTACCTAATTCGCGGTCGATATCCAGACGTACGCTTTGCGTAGCGCGATTCTGCAGCCGATTGCCTGTTAAGCGGTTCTCAGGATCGGTGTAGGTCAACGCGGCAGCCAGTATCCAATCATTTAGCTCAACGCCACTGGCAAGCTCTGCCCCCCGAATCCGTGACGAAGGTACGTTAGACTGAACGCCCTGCCCCGCAATCAGATTATCAATATCCGTTTGATAGAGAGCGGCATCCCAAAACCACTGCGCATACTGGCCACGAACACCCACTTCAACGGTTTCAGAGGTTTCAGACTCAAGGTCCGGATTACCAAACCCCGGGTAGTAAAGCTGGTTATACGTCGGCGCGTTAAACGCCGTGCCATAGCTGGCCCGCAGGGTATGGTTGTTATCCAGCGCGTAGCCTGCTGCCAGGCTGCCGGTGACTTCATCGCCGTAGGCTTCATTATCATCAAAGCGTAAGCTGGCTTGCAGGGTTAACGGTGAAAAGTCCAGCAGCGCCTGGGTGAATACGGCTTTATTGCTGCGGCTGGTTTCATCGTATTCAATAGTACTGTCAACCTTATCCTCGCTGTATTCAGCGCCTGCGATCAGCTCGTGAGCCCCCGCGGTAACAATATTTTCCCAGCGCGCAGTGCTAATCTTGGTGTTGAATACCGAGTCGCCAAAGCTTGCATAGTCATCGCTCTCATCGCGGGACTCACTCAGCGTGAGGCGGCTGTGCCAGTTGTTCTTGATCGGCAACTCGCCATAAATACCGGCTACTTGTTGAACAAAGTCGTTTTCACCGCCATCGTATTCGTTATTACCCCGAGCGCGTAGCGCAAGGGCACCCACCTCAGCGCCATTTTCAAACGTATGCGAAACCCGCGCCAACGCAGAGGTATTGTCGTAGCCTTTATCTTCGCCATCGCGACGAACCGGCTGGCCATCGGTAGTCAAGTGGCTGCCCGCAAAGCTGTAGCGGGTACCGCCTTCGCGACCGCTGATTCCCGCGCTTACTCGCTGAGTATTGAACGAACCACCGCCTATCGAAAACCTCGGCTGCGGCCCCGCTTCGCTCGCTTGGGGCGTAAATAACTGCACTACCCCGCCAATCGCATCGGCACCGTACAGGCTACCCCGTGGTCCGCGCACGATTTCAGCGCGCTCAAACATACGCGGGTCAAGATACGACCAGGCAGCCCCGCCGCTGGTGGCTGAACGTAAACGAATACCGTCAATCAACAGCACATTTTGGCCGCTTCCAGTACCGCGAATATACACGCTGCTGTTTTTTCCAAAGCTGCCGTTAGAGCTTACATCCACCCCCGGCTGGCCACGAAACAGATCGGTAATGCTCACCGGGTCTTGGCGGCGCAGCGTGGCTTCATCCAATACGGTAACCGAGGAAAGGCTGTCATTGGCCGTACGCGGCGCCAGCGCGGCAGTAACCACTACCGGGTTAAGAGTGCTTTGCAAACCAGCTTGAGCGCTTGGCAGGTCACTCTGAGCAACGACCACGGGAGATACAACCAACGCAGCAAGCGCGGCAGAAACAGGAAGATAGTTAGGCATGAGGAGGTACCTTGCGCGCTGTGCCAACCCGCACAGCGTGGTTTTTATAATCGCCAAGCGCAGGCACCACAAGGGAATAGCAGGAAGTCACTAATCGCCTTGAGAGCGCCCACCGCGTCCTGGCATGTTCGGCTGATATAGCCCTCTCTCTCAGGCCGGTCTCCGGGCTGACAAGCGAAGCACACTGACGCTTCCAAGCACTCACCTTCCCATGCGTTTATATTGCACAGTGGTAACGAGGGCTCTTAACTTGATCACCGTTGCGGGGGCAGCGTTGGATTGGGCACCAACTTCCCGTTTCACCAGCGGCTTTGGCCGCCGACACCTGAAAGAGCGCGTAAACTAGCAAGTTGTCGTGACCCGGTCAATTTGACGGGTTCCTTACCGTACAAAACACAACATTTAAAAAACGATTGCCCTGACCGGTTGGTAGCAGATCATTTTTTCCAATCTAGCCGAAATCACTCAATACCAAGCGAAAATATAATCAATGGGTACAAATAAGGTATGCTCTGCATAGTTTAATGTTGCCCAACTGAAAATATTATTCGCCTACTTGAAACCACCAGGTTAAAAAAGCATCTTCCTCAACCAGGTCAGGCGTAGGCTGTGCTAAAAAACCGTAGCCTGCATCAATCTCTAAAGCGTTCGTTTCCAGTACTATATCTCTAATATTGCTGATACTTGAGCTTTCCTTAATACTAATCTGCTCCTCCTCTGAAGAAAATAACCCAACATGTAAACCTAACGCCGTGTACCAGAGACTGATCAATTCATGATCGTCCTGAGATTTAGCGGAAAAAATCACTTCTTTAACCATATCTACAGTATCTATCGTTTTGGGGGGCAACGCATCACTGCCTATAAGATCACCTTGTTCCACAAACTGCTGCCAAAGAGGTGAACTAGCATCAAAAAATAAATAAGGAGGCTTGATATAACCTGCCGTTGGATTGGACTGCTCGTGCCACTCTTCTTGTGGCTTTAAATTTATGAAAGAAAAATCACTGATTCCATTAAAAAACGTCTCGTGCTCCGCATAATCAGGATGCTGAGATATCTCAAACTGATACACAAACTTATGCTCCAGCAGAGTATCGATCACTCGAAAATGCGTGAAACTGGTATCCCATGACGCTTGAAATTGGTAAAGATTGTAAAACAGATCACGCAAATCCTCGCTGCTATGCTCGCCAGCTTGATCAAGACTCTGGACTGACATTTCCACTAGGTCTTCAAACTCATGCATCGACATGGCTTCTTCCTTATAGAGCGTTTGATAATACCAGCATGTTATCTTGCCTCTTTGGAATAGCCAATTGCACAACCAGGCTTCCAGAGGAAGGCTTTGCGAACATATATCTCTGAACGTGGCGTGGCCAAGTAATCGGTAAGATTTACTACTCAAGTACATTCATCAATACCACGCTACCGCAGACGCTAAGCGATTACCCCGTGGCTTACTTTCTCACTGCATCTAGTCATGTTGAATTTTCTAAATGTCTGCCTAGCTCGCCATGCACCTATCATGCGAAGTCGCATAGAACGCCCCACTCCTATTTAAATGGAAACGAAGGGTAAGGGGTTTGCCTGAACTTAATAGAATTAATGCCGAAACGTTTTTCGACATCGCCCATTTCAACAAACTTTTCACCGCGCTGGTAAGCCGCACGGAGTGCTCCGCTCAGTTCAGCAAGTGCTGGCGAGGGCTTGGCCCATTGGGATTCGGGTAAAGGCTTCGACCACTCGGCAAGCCAGTCGCGGGGCACAGCTTTGGGTAGGATATGCTTCATGCGGTATTCGGTGTACCAGTGAGCAAAGCGGGCGTGTTCCCAGAGCCGCTTACGCCGAAAGCGCCTCCACCTGGCTGGGTCGTTCGTACGCTCGCATTCAGCTTTTTCACGGGCCACATAGGCATTGTACCACTCGACGCCCCACTCTTTGGCGGAAGGGGTAATGGCCTCTTCCCCCTCTTCCATAAAGCGACGAATATACTCCCACTGGGCCAACGCTCCGGGCAGGCCACCCACGCTGACGATGATACCCGCCCCTGGCAGTGTATAGCCTGGGCGCTCCGGATCCGGCGGCAGCAGCGCAAAGTTCCAGCCAAAGCCGGTGATCGCCCCTGGACCCAGGTTAGGATTGAAGCCACACACCGCGACCACATCTTCCCAGGGCACCAACACCGTGCGCCGCTCGCGTTTGAATAGCCGACAGAGGGCGTCATAAATAGCAGGATAAACAAAGAAAAAGGCCATGGCGCCGATATGCAGTAGCGTTAAACCCACAGGGAAACTCTCCCGGGCACCGCGCAGCCATTCGCCAATTTCAATGACCCCCATTCCTCCTGGTGCCGCTGCAGCTACACCCGCCGCAGACGTTAACCACAGATTTTGAGGCGCGGGAAGCCAGAAGCGACTTGGGGGTTCTACTACAAAAGCAACTTCACGGCGCTGGCGGTTTAGGCGAATAGGAGGGATGCGTTTGAGTAATGTATTGATCCAAATAATGCCTAAAATAAATACAAATAAAAAACCGAAATACAGCCCCCCGCCCCAGAATGCTAATACCTGGCTGTAAGCCGTGTTTTTTATCATTGCCATACAAAACACCACTAAAAAAAAGCCGTTCATAAACACAGTCCCGACGCTTAACATATGTCCTGCCGTCATCATGCTGTCGGGGCTAGCGCCCTGGCGAATATCCATTGTGACACCATCGTGGTGTACATCGATATGCGCTACATCGGCCAAGCCTTCGCTGTCCGTAGGCAGTGGCAGGGGGCTTAAACAGTATTGCTCGCCCCCTGCGCGGCTTTCCCGTTCACCCGCACGCATGGGGGGCAGCGCTTTGTTGGGGCTGGTTTTAAACATTCGATTTACATTTAATCACTTTAGGAGCAATACCTTTTCTGGAGCCATGCTGCCATTCATTACTGAGGTTACGTTATCCCCATTGTTGATTGCATCGTTGGCATGTCTGTTATGAGGCTTGATTCAAGCCAATCGTCAGGTCAGGTTGGTTATCAAACAACATTTTCAACAGAGAGAAAATAACCAGTCCGACCGGCATATAAAGCATAAAACCGAGCCCGCCGAAATAAAGGGATACGATAAGCCCTCCTATAGCGTAGGGCACCATAAAGACGAACATTGCTTTACCGAATCGCTCTTTCTTCTTCATTAAAGCTGCCAGAAGGCCCTCTTCTTCTGCTCCAATCAGCAGCTCGCTTCCACAGTTTGGGCAAGTGGTCGTTTTGGATTCTAAAAGATTAGTGATCCATTGCGATTCTTCACTGAAGCAAGAAGCACATGAGGGGCACTTAAAATCAATATTTTCGATTAAGACTTTTTCCTGTTGATCACTTACTACTTTTTCGCTCACTTCTTTACTCTCCAATACTGGTGTATCGATATAGCGTTATGGAACGCGCTGACTGTAGTGTTAGCTACCATTGCCTCATGTTATGAGCGACGTTTCGTTTGCATAAACCTCGGCAAAGATAGCGGTAATAGGCCGATTCGGCTGCCGGTCATGGCGCTGTTTAACTTCTTTTGATAGCCGCATCAGCTCTTCACTGGGCTTGGCCCACTGCTCTTCAGGCAGAGGTTGTGACCACTCATCAAGGCTCTCTGGTAGTGTCTTCTGCCCTGCCTTCTGGATGGTGCGGATTTCCCATTCCGCCAGATGAAAAGGTATCGTCCATAGGTCGATAATGTGCCACAGGTACCACATGGTGACCGTGAACAGCCCGATGTCGCCCTCGCGGTAGCGGCGGTGCAACCGGCGCCGGGCATTGTGGAAGGTGTGCACGCCCTCGTAGGGCGGATCACCGGGGCGATGCAAGCCATGAGGATCCTGAATCTCTTCGCGCGTATTGACCTCGTACTCCATATAAGCCCGCACCGCTTCCCAAAGCCCCAACGCCAAGGGCATACCGGGCTGTGATAATTCCAGAAAGTGCTGCTGCCCGGTTTCAGGCTCGATAAAGCCTATCCCCAAGCCATACTGACGCTGCACACCGTATTGCGTCATACCCTGCGCTTGAGTCACCCAAGCCGCCACGTTTTCCCAGGGCACGATGATGGGCGGCTTGCCGTCACCCGGCGCAAAGGCGACCTCACGGCGCTGGCGGTGAAAACGAGTAGGGACAGCCTCACGGAACTTGAAGTGGTAGTGGGCTTTGATTACCAAAGCTAATGCAAGGATTATCCCCCCCATAGCCCTATTCCAATAGTAATGTCGAAGAATGCCATGAACTCACTGGCCAAAGAGATATCTTCATTAGAAGTCAGCCAACCGAGCACCAATGGAGTAAGCACAACAACCCAAAGTGAGCTTATAAAGGGTATGCCCAACGTAAACTGCCAAGTAAATGGCGTAGGAAGGCTTCCTCCGAAATCCAAATAGGCATCGTTTACTTCCCCAATCGCCTGGTTGAAATCTAAGGGCGCCGACCCTGTTGGTAAGGGAGCAGGCGACAGGTAAATAATCTTGCCACCTGGAAATGACACAACATCTCCAGCCCGGTGGGACTGAAGAATATCCGGACGCGGCGTTGGGTGTTGTTTGGCCGACATAGGGGTGCCTTACATGAAAAATATATACTTGGGTAGCCGTCGTCAGGCCTCTATACCTTGATGACGATATGCCTCCGCGAAAACCTCTTCGATGGGACGCTGTGGGTCGGCGTTACGAATCCGCCTGGCTTCTTCAGAGAGCCTTACCAACTCGGCGCTTGGCTTGGCCCACTGTTCTTCGGGCAATGGTTTCGACCACTCCACCATCTCAGCAGGCAGTGTCTTTTTACCAGAGCGTCTAAGTAGCCACGTCTCGAGCTCGGCCAGATACCCCGGAAGCGTCCAGAAGGTGAGCAGGTGATAGAGATACCAACCCAGCGTGTAGAACCAGCCAACCTCCCCGTTGCGACGGCGTCGATGCAGACGGCGGCGGGCATTACGGATGGTATGCGCCCCCTCCCAAGGCGGATCACCTTCTTCTCGAATGGCAAGGGGGCTCTGGACCTCATCCAAGGAGTTGATTTCATACTCCATATAACCGCGAAGCGCTTCCCACTCGGCCAGAGCCAACGGCAAAGCAGGGGTCATAAATTCGGTTTTTACCCATTTATCAGTACCCGGCAGCACATAGCCGATCCCCATGCCGTATTGCTGTTGCACGCCATACTGGGTAGCGCCACGGGTCTCGAAAACCCATACCCGGAGTGATTCCCAAGGTACAAACACAGGTGCTTCGTAGCCATTACCGTTTTTACTTTCCGGAACAAAGCACACTTCGCGACGTTGACGGTGGAAACGCGTCGGGATAACTTTTTTGCGTTTCGAGTACACTGAAAGTACTCCCCATAGGCCAAAAAACAGCACAACAGCCGCTATATAAAGGCCATTTATAATAAATCCATCAGCGAGAGCATTGAACTGTCTTTGTGACATAAACGGAGAAAGCAATAGCGGCGCCACAACAGCAATCAGAAGAAATCCTTTAAACGCCCCCCCCAAAATTAGTTGATTACCAAATACGCCAGGCCATCCTGCACCATAGTCCAGCCAAGTGTCGTTTAGTTCGCTGACCGCTCCTTCGTTTAGTGCCGCCTCCCCCGTGGGAAGAGGGTGAGGCGCCAGAAATACGATTTGCCCAGCTGGCAGACGCTCTACATCTCCTGCTTGCTGCGGTTTAGTTGGGTCTAGCCCCGTGAGGTCCTTATATTTTTTGGCCATAAAATCAGGTTTCTAACCCCTGCCGCCGGTAAGCCTCAGCAAATACTTCTTCGATGGGCCGCTGAAGGTCGCGCTCACGAATCCGGTACACCTCTTCAGATAGACGTACCAGTTCCTCACTCGGCTTGGCCCACTGCTCTTTGGGAAGAGACTTCGACCACTCTTCTACTTCGGCTAACTTCCGCAGTGGCCGCTTCTGCTGAATGATTCGATGCTATCGCTCGCCCAGATAGCCCGGTAGCGTCCATAGTGTCAGTGCATGAATAAAGTACCAACCAATCGCATAGAGATAGCGCCAGAGCGAGGGCTGTTCACGCAAGCTTTGATGGAGTTTACGGCGAGCATTGCGGATGGTGTGCACGCCCTGATGGGGTGGGTCGCCGGGTGCACGCAAGCCGAAGGGATCTTGCACTTCATCAAGGCTGTGCAACTCATGCTCCATATAAGCGCGCAGCACTTCCCACTCTCCCAGAGATAGTGCCATTCCAGCAGTCCGACCTTCTGTCTTGAGCCACTTACCTGTTTTGGGATGTGCGTAGCCGATTCCCAGACCATACTGCCGAGTGGTGCCGTATTGAGTCGCCCCGTGCCCTTCGACCGCCCAGGCCATCAGCGACTCCCAAGGGAGGATGACTGGCGCATCTACCTCATTCCCCACGCGTCGTTCCTTAATGATAAAGCACACTTCACGGCGCTGGCGATGGAAGCGGATGGGGGCTTCTTTCAAACGCTCCCGATATGCTCCTCGAATAGACCATAATGAGATTAAGAAAATTCCTCCCCCCCCAAAAATAGCGCTACTAATTAAAAGACGATAGAACTCCCAATCTAGAATAGAGATCAATACTAATGGGACTAATACAAGGCAGAAAAAAATAATAAATAAAGGGCCTAATAATGCCAACTGGTAACCAAGAACATTAGGTGGTCCAGCCCCATAATCGAGCCAGGTATCGTTTAGCTCACCGATGACATGACTAAAATCTACTGGTGCCATACCAGTAGGTAGTGGCAACGGTGCCAGATACGTTACCTTGTTAGTGCCCATGCGCTCAGTATCGCCAGCCCTGTGGGGCTGGCCCGGTGCTGGCTCTGGAAACGCTTCGTTAAGTGTCTTTTTTACCATTGGATACTCAGTCCGTGCGCGTGGCTGGGGCTACGATGGTTCGGCCGTCGATATCATGCCAATCGCCATTAGTAGAGTTAGGTGTGAGCTCAGCGTCAGGCATATGGCGGTGTTTGCCACCAGTATCCCGCCCATGGCGCGGATTAATCAGAATGTACTGCTCCTCTCTGCGACGCTCACCCTCTTCATTGGGCCGCGAATAACGCACTCCCACTACATAACGCACCTTGCCAGGCTCTTCAGGGAATGTTTCGCTCCTCACTAGCAAACCAGCATGTTGTGATAGGGCGGTAGTGGTTACCATACTATTGGTCCATGTCTCAGTAATCTCTTCCCAGTGAGACGATGACCAGCGTCCCCGCGGGCCTGCTGGAGTCAATCTCCACACTTTTAGCGCAAGATGTAGCGGTGGCTCTCCGCCCAAAGACTCAAGCATGGCTGGCGATACATTGGGCATATGTACAGCAATACGATAACTGGTCGGATTACGGACGCCCTCGGTCAATTCGTCAAACCAGTCTGGCATGAAGGTGTTACCGTAATGTGCCTCGATAATGGCATGCGTAGGTTGCAAAGCGGGCAGGCGCGCGGATACCCCGAGTTTCCTCACCATTGGGTTCGATCTCTTTTTTGCCTGCGGCAGCGTCAGGCTTGTAAAAGGTAAAACGTAAGCGGTCTTCGCCTGGTGAGAGCAGCGTTTCGGGTCACTGAATCGGTTCAAGGATACACTCCTACCACAGCCAGTCGGCCACGGCAGTGATCACTGCACGCCTGCGGCTACTTGGGATCTCTACCCGGTCGAATGGCAGCGAAGCTTACGTCTAACTGTGCTGTTGTGAACACCCATATTTCAGCCGATCTGACGCTGATTGATACCCCATTCAACGCGGCCATGGACCAGGTATCGTTGAGCCTCGTTTATCGGTAGCTCATTGCCTGCGTCACTTGGGACGGTAAAACCATAAGAGTGCCAATGCTGGCCCTGCTGCTAACACATTGTCCAAAATGCTGCAGCGACTCCATAAAGTAGTTTTCAAAAACGATACGCCGATAGGGTAGGTTCGTGTTGCATCAGCAACCAAATCAGCATCACCACAGATGAAACTTCTCTTCTACCACCTCAACATCTGGCAATCTTTCTTTAAAGAATCTAAACACTTCTTGACGTTCGCCCTCTTTACAATAAATTGCATTCATTCCATTAGGAATAATTGTTTTTTTTTCAGGGTGGTACCAAGGGGTGTTCAAACCTATAATATTTCTACCAGGATAAAGATAGATTTTGTCAGTGTCTTGCCAATAAAATGAATGATGCTTACTACTATCCTGCTTTGTCTGTTGAGATCCCGCTTTTAAGGCCATTAGCCCCATTCCCAAGGGGCCAATACCCGCTACTATCAAGGCTGGCTCAAACAATGCCAGCACACCTACTACAGGTAGCAAAATAATGGCGGACCACTTCAGGAATGCCTTGCCCGATACCTCCCGCGGCTCCCACGAATGCACCTCCACTAACGTTTCAGTAAAACGATAGACAAAGATGGTAGTATTATGAGTAATAAATAGGGAAAGTGATATTGTAAACAAAAAAAACACTGCTCCTACCAATAGCGGGAGTAAAAGTCCTTCACTACCAATAGAACCAATATTGAAACCAAAAAAACCCGTTCCAAGACTAACCAGCACCATTGGAATTAAAATAAAATTCATGCCAGAAGTGTTATAATTACGGGCTTTAATCTGCCAACTCATTACGGCATTTTCATTCGTATACCTCCAGGGCATTTCGGCAATGAAGTCCTGCTTGGGCTGAATAAACCACATATCAGTATCCTTACTCTTCTTGGTCTATAGGAGCAGTGAGTTCAAAAACGGGTAGGCGCACCAACCCCATAGCTCTCCTTACTATTAAGTTCTCCCATACACACAAAACCAAACAAATACATTTTGAAATACAGTACATTATAGTATATCTACTTTCCCTTCTTCATATTCCGCATCAGGTAGATGACTTTTAAAAAACTGTATACGCTCTTCCAATTCTTCTGGTAGACAGTAAATCAGATGCGTTCGCGGACGATAGCTTGAGTTCCTTTTAAAGGGTTTCCATTGATAGGTCAGCGAAATAATACTTCTTTTCCGCCATACCTTTATTTGTTCTGTCTTAGCCCAGTTAATCTCTTCATACCGGCTGCCTCGCGCCATTTCTTGATATCCTTTTGATGAACCCATCATCCATGCTGCTAGGCCCATTGCTAACGGGCCAAAACTGGCAATCAGTAAAGAAGGCTCCATAAGGATAAGCACTCCCACAATTGGCATTAGAATAATGGCTGACCACTTTAGAAATGGTTTTACGGTATCCATTTTCGGCTTCCAGGAGCACACTTCAGCATTTTTTTCTGTAAATCGATAGACAAGGATTGCAGTTTGATGCGTCATACTCATATTAATTAACATTAAAAAAATAAACATCCCTCCCCCAATTAGAAAATTAGATAGCAAACTTACCCCAACAAAAGAAGATAAATATGCTGCCACTGCACATACAATAGTAAGCACATAAAATAAAGCATTAGCTAAAAAAACATTATAGTTACGTGCTCGAATTTGCCAGTTAATAACTGCTGATTCATGCACATGCTTCCAAGGCATCTGAGAAAAATAGTCCTGTTTGGGTTGAATAAACCACATAATGCATCCTTACTCTTCAGTAGTTATGGGAACCGTGTGCGTAAAACGGGTAGGCGCAGTTATTCCAAGGTTTTTATCATCATTAGGTTCGATTTCTTTTTTGCCAGAGGTGACATCGACTTTATAAAAGGTATAATTTGAGCGGCCTTCGTTTGCCGATAGCAAAGTTTCGGCATAACTCACCGTAAGGATAAAGGGAGCATTTTCTGCTTGTTCGCTAGCAGGTATCCAGGCCTGCCAAACACGCACATGATTTGAGTCATAGTCAGCGTCTGCAGGTAGTGCAGAGCCACGCTCGCCTTGCTGAGAAGGGCTTTTCTCATAGCTGCCGGTGGGTGCCCAGAATCCACCTCGAACATTTTCAGACAGTTTAATTGTTTCTCCCGCTAGCATAGTGGGAAAAGCAATTTGCACCCAGCAGCCTTGATAACTTCTAGCAATACCACCCACCCCGTAATAGCTCATGTTGGATGAGTCAAATGCCACATCAGTTACACTGGTCAACTTCACGGAAGGTTGAAGCAGAATTTCCATTAACGCCTTCCACTCGTTTTTATTGCCCTCGTCACTGTCTTCCCACTCTAGGTCGCCCAGACCCCAAGTACTAATATATAGCCACTTCCTTATCCCTTCACGTTTATAGCGTGCAGCAAAATTCGAAGCGACCAATTGAATAACCCCGGCGACAAAGAGAGCAATAGCGACCTGAGGCCCTAGTATCCAGGCAAATGCAAACCAGCGGCCCAGAACAGCGCCACCGAACTGAATAACAGCCATACTGGTAATAGCTACTCCTGCTAGCGTTTTGGCTCCAAGAGCCAAGTACTCTTGACTACTCGTCGCTTTACCCAAGTCACGATAGCTTTGCTGTGCATCCAACCCAGCAGCAATCGCTCCAATAGCCGATAACCCCGCCATTCGAGTCGCTAACTTGGCGGCGATACGTGATGCCGCATTTCTACCATTGCTGTTCCATTCTCTTATAGAGGCATCCGTAAGTCGGGTCATATTGCCATTAAAGCGGAAAGATCTTTTCGCTGCGCGATCCCAAAACGGCATCACCCATAGGCTCATAACAGCTACCGTAGCCGCCCCGGTGGTCGCCGCCAGTTTACGCATATCCTCTTCATCTACGCCCTCTTTTTGGGCGGTACGCGCGGCGTCTATAAAGTTGTAAAGATTCAACCCTGCGATTAACAATGCCAAGCCACCACCCAACTGTTCAACGCGATTTGCCAAGTGTCGGCGAGCGGCACTGGCCCCGTCCATCAATTTTAGTTGATGCTGATAACGAAGCTCGTGATAACCCGCACTAGTAAGGTTATTGGCCCGCGTTTGATTGCCTGACGCGCTCTGATCCAGCGAACCGTCGGAGGCGGTAACACGCTTGGGCTCATCAAAGGCATGCTCGTAACGCTGTTCTTCAAGCCGCTCCAATGTTCTGGTGCTGGCCGCGCGCTTTTGAGCGCTATCCGCGTTTTTGCTGCGCCGTTTTTCGTCGTGAATGTCTCCCGTGATTTTCCATGCCTGTTCCCGCCACGCCCGATGCCTAGCCTCATACTCAGGGTCGAGGACGATTTCTGTAGAGATCACGTCGGGGTGTACCAACGCCACCATCGAGGGATGCATCAGTGACTTTACCGCTTTCTGCAATGAGACTTGGCCTTTAGCGCTCAAGGAGGGCAAAACCTGATAACCAATCGTTCCCCATATACGTGCGTTCGAGCGACTGACATCCGCTCGCAGCGTTTCAAACGCTTCTTTTACAGGCGGCGCTAACGCCTTATATATTGGGTGATTCTGCACCACATCCAGTTTGAGCACGCCGATACCCGCGCTGACCTGCGACACTGCGCTGGTCGCCGTTACACCGCTATCCGCTGGCTTCCCATCTTCGGTACCTTCATCGATGAAGTGTTGCACGATGGTTTCTAACGCGGTCGTCAACGCAGGGTCGAAGTTACTCATCGCAAAACCAATCAGCGATTCGCGTGCTTGATAGGTGTCATCCAGCCATGCGCGTCCTGTTTGTGTCGCGCCGAGCGCTTCCATTGCCATACAGCCGCATTCATGAATGGCCCGATTCTGTTCAGCATCAACAGTATCGAAGCAGAGTTCCTGAGCAGATAGCGGCAAGCGTTCCAGCCAAATGATCAGGTCGGCCAGACTGTTTTCGATATGATCCTGTAGTCGCTCAAGTAGGGGCACCTTTTCGGCCAGGAAGGCGATTGCCTCGTCCAGCCTAACGTCCAGACGGGTAAGCTCTTTGCCATGCCACTCTTCGTATAGGGGGCTATTGCGATCAGGTGGGTTCGACATGCCTAGCTCAATGAGCTCTTCACGGAACTGACTGGCACTCTGATCCCTATAGAGCAACGTATTGTCCGATCCATTAGTGACGTTTTTCAAGGCATCGAGCAACTCACCAGTCTTGACGGTTATCTCGCGATAGCGCTCAGGGTCTTGTCGAATATCATCACTGATCAAGTCATCAATATCGATCAGGCACAGCGCTTTGATGACTTGCGCGGTCTCGAGCTTATGTCCGTATTCATCTAGAAAAGCTTCTAGTTCGATTTCACGTCCAACCAGGGCCATGGCCAGGTCGTTGACGATGCCCAAATCGTCATCCAAGGCTACAAAGATCGCTTCATCGTGATTATCGATATTGGCAAGAACGCTGGCCTGGGTTATCTCCGGCTTGACTTCAAGCAGTCGATAAATGCTTTCCTCATCAGCCTCGGCGTTACTCTCCCCCCCTGTCTCTTCATGATTTTCATCACCGCTATTGTCGCCATTTTCCGTTGCCGCCTGCCTTTCCACCGTTGAGACCGTGGTACTGGTAAACCCATCCACCGCGCCATCGGGGGTAATATCCGCCACATGCTCGCCAAGCTGCGCGATCGGGCCGGCATGGGCGGAGAATGATGCGCTGGTGGTTGTATTAACCGCCGCGCTTAAATTGACGGAGCGCATGATACGTTGACGAACATCCGCGTTCTCCAGCACATATTCGTTAATGCGCTCGGTCCATTTCACGGAAGAGTACGCCATGGCGATGGAGATACCGGTGGAGTAGGTGAGATGGGGATCACCATTGAATGTGGCACCCTCTATAAGGTACTCATCAATACGCGTCTCCCCTTCCTCGCTTACCCAGACGTACAGCCAGCCATCCCGCAACTGCCGTAGCGTGTAATCACGGGTGTCGATCTCGGGATAACCCGGGCCCTGCCACTCTTCCGCAATCGGATGCGGCGCGGGCGCCCCTGCCTCGGTGGGGGCCTCATCAATGGCATAACGTACGGGAAAAATATCGATGTCGAGTAACAGCGGGCAGACACCGCCTCCCATGGGCGTTTCATCAAAGGCGGCATCGCGCGATTGCGCCTGAGCATCCGTGTTAGCCATGGGCGGCCTCATTATTGATAGGTGGTGTTTGGGTCGCGACGGTGTGATGGGAAGTAGAGGGAACACTATCCGCGGCGGGCGTGCGGCTCCAACGATCCATGGCATACAGCTGCTCTTGCGCCGAGAGATGGGCGCCGTCAGCGGCGTGTTCTCGCCAGCGATGGTAAAGCCCATCACTGGCGATACTAAAGTCATTCCCCCAGTGCAAGCTGAGGTCCACCCAGATAGCCAGCTGGCGGTGCGTATTGGCGCCCCAGGCCTTGGCCTGTGCCAATTGTGCATCCAGCCACTGCCCCCGGTACTGAGCAGGCAGGGCGTGCCAGGCGGTACGTGCATGTTCATTAAAGTAGTCGGTCAGGCGCTCTTTCAGCTGCCAGTGAGCGACTGCCTCCAATGCGTCGTATTGCGCGTGTGCCATGGGTAGAAAATCGGGCGCCTGGGCGCTGTTGGAGACTACACGGGCATTTCCCGAAGACGAATCGTCGCTCCGTTGAAACGCCTGCCATGAGAACGTTCGTTGCTCGCGCCAGTTGGGGGACCAGTGGGCGACCCACCAGGTAGTGATAGGCCCCATCAGGGAAGGGAGCAGCGCCCCGGCGTAACTTTCCAACCATAAGCGCGTGACCAGCGGATCAGCAAAACGCAGCAGTTGCTCCTGGCCAGCCGCGCCTTTGAAGGTAATAAATCGGCGAAAATGGCGGCTAAGCTGCCCTGTATCCGCTTGGCTATTGATAAACGAGAGAGCCCGATACAGCGTGTTGTCTTGACTATCATTGGCTTCACTGAGCAAACCTTGTCGCTTGAGTTTGACCACAATGGGGCCATGCTCGGCCAGATCGCTCCAGCGGGTAGCGAGGTAAAGCGGCTCGATCTCTTCGACATCGTCACGGCGATACAAGCGTTTCAGGGCATCGGGATACCGCACGCCATCGATCAGTGCGTGCGTCGCGGTAGAGAAAGTCCGCATTTAGCGTTCCCCTTGTTGATCGCTGGGCGCTTCACAAATATCGCAGTAGGCGGGGGCTTTCAGCAGTGACTTGAGCTGCGCGGCATGGTGAATCGGCGTCAACACCGGCGAATGCCCAATCGCCTCAACCCGATCATGATCCTTACCCTCCAACACCGGCGGACGTTTAGGAGGCTGCGCCGCTTGCCCCGTCCCATTCCCCGGACTACCCCCCGCGTTGATCTTGACCTGAGGCCCCACGATGGTGACCCCGCTGGCGTCGAGTTTCATGAAGGTGCCGCCGACGTTCAGGGTGATCTCGGCACCGGCGTCGATGACCACTTTCATACCCGCCTTGTGGTGCACCTCCTGCCCGGCTTCGACCAGATGGGCCTGGCCGAGTTTCTGGTGCTGGGTGGTGTCGACGATGTGGTGGTCATTGTTTTTGATATGCGTATGGCGCTTGCCGTGCATCGTTTCATGATCGTCGTTGTCGATCTCGCTGATACGGTCGTTGTGCACCTTGAGGTGGCTGTCGCGCTTAATCTCTTCAGTGCGATCATTCAGCGTCAAAAGCTCCAGGTCTTTCTGGGCGTGTAGCCAGATCTGCTCCTCACCCGCTTCATCTTCAAAGCGCAGTTCGTTGAAGCCTTCGGCCTTGTGGCTTTGGGTACGCAATACCGTGCGGGTCTTGTGTTCCGGTAGCGCATAGGGCGGCTGGTTGACGGCGTGATAGGTACGCCCGGTCACCAGCGGCTGGTCCGGGTCAGCTTCTAAAAATGAAACGATCACCTCGTGGCCGATGCGCGGAATGGCCATGGCCCCGTAGCCACCGCCCGCCCAGTCCTGGGCTACCCGCACCCAGCAGCTGGCGGTTTCATTAGGTTCGGCGTAGCGGTCCCAGGGGAACTGGACCTTGACCCGGCCGTGTTCGTCGCAGTGAATCTCTTCACCTTCCGGCCCCACCACGAAGGCGACCTGAGGGCCATCCACGCGCGGTTTGGGGTTGGGCGTCGCTCGCCAGGGTGTGTCGCCAGGAATGAGCGTGACCTGATTGAAATATCGCGTCATGCCGTTAGCGTCGAAATGGCCGACGCTGTCCTCTTCAAGTGCCTGGGGCTGTTCGCCGTGGTGGAGGATCTCGATGGGCTGCCAGTCGCGGTTGAGGCTTTCGGTATCGTGGTCGGCCAGCGTGAAGCGCAGCCCCGGCGCGAGTTCCGGCAGGTCGCTTTCTGCCTGGGCAGTGAGCGCTTCACGGCGCAGATGTTCTACACGTATGCGCGTAAACGGCTTACCAGAGGCGTCTTCTTTATAGCGGCCAGGGTAATCGAAATGTTCGTAGTCGCTGCGCTGGCCGTGCTGTTCAACGTCGCGGCCCACGTGTTCGTGCAACTGGGCATAAGCCGGGTTCTTGAAGGTGTAATCTTTCAACGTGGCGGAAGCCGCCGCTACGCGAGCGGTCTGGCGAAGCTTTCGCACATGGCGAATCGGCGCGGTGCCTCCGGCGCGGCTGTGGTAGGTACGCTGCCCTACGTGGCCAAGCAGGCGCGGGTCGTCGGCAAATACCAGCCGATGGGCGCCTTCTTCAAAAGTATGGTAGTAAAACAGCCCTTCTTCCGCCGCCAGGCGCTCGATAAAGGCGAGGTCTGTTTCGCGATACTGTACGCAGTACTCTCGCTCTAACGGTTCGCGGATCACGTTAAAAACCACGTCATTAATGCCCCGTTCACTACACAGGGTATTGATGATGGAGAGTGGGTCCACTTTTTGAAAAATACGCGAGTTCTGGCGTAGCGAAAGGCGCCATAGCGAAGGGCTAAGCCTGACAGAGTAGAATGTGCGCCGGTGACCACGGTCGGCTAGAATAAACTCACTGATCATGCCGTTTACGTAGCGTAGCGGCTTGCTATCTTGCCAGATAGTGAGTGTGGCGGGTTGGTCAAGTAATTCGGTTGCGCTTAAGCGGCTATCGCGACTGGCAAAATTTAGCCCCAGCTCAAACGGTTGAGAAAGCGCTTCTCGGTAGGCAAAATCGATGACAGCGGCATCATCAACGCCGGGTAGCTTTAAGGTGAATTGTAGGCCAGTGCCGTCTGCCATCGTGCCGCTCCTTGGACCGAGACTCAAAAATGAGAAACAATCAGGGTAACGGCATTAGTCTAAAGGGCAACCCATTCACGACACGAAGCGCCAATGTCTTACAAGCAAGTAAGATATTTCTTACAAAAAACTAAAAGATTTGAATTTATAAATACATAGCATTACTTATTTAACGCCTGCACCAACCCATGGCGCACATACCAAACGTGTTCGGCACGCTCAGCGGCGTCCTGGCAAAACCAGCCGTTCAAATCGCGTAAGCGGCGCTGCTGGCGCTCCATGGGCACTATGCCGCGCCCGACCTCTTTAACGATCATCACCAGGGTAACGTGGTTCGCTTGCGCGGACTGCTGAAGCTCGTTTAGATCATCGCACCACTGCGCGCGCCAATCGTCGCTACCTACATCCGATTCAATGGTCGCCGTTAACCAACCCAGTACGCCGTGCACTACCAGCGGCGTGCCGGGTAGCATTATGCCTACACATTCGCGTAACCGCTGGCCGGGTGACAGCCGCCACCATACGGCACTTGGAAAGCGCTTTTTTACAACACTTCGCTTACCGGAACAGGCACCACCGATGAACACTTGCATAGCCACTCTCCTTGCCCATTAACGTCCGGTTGATACGTCAATTCCCAGCGTCGTCCCTGGGCTTGAAGTACGGTACCCTCCCAAAAATCGATGGTTTCAAAACGTCGGCGTAGCTCTCGAATAACCCCACCGTGGGTCACGGCGAGAACTTTTCGATACCCATGTGCCAGGGCATCCGCTGCCACATCGGCAAGCCATAGGTCCAGACGTTCACGTAACTGGGCCGCTGACTCCCCGCCGGGGATCTGCAGCTCGCCTACGCTATCGATCCAGGCGCGATAATGCGGCAGGTCTTTTAACTCGTCGTATACTTTGCCTTCATACTCGCCAAAGTGCAGCTCACGCAGACGGGGTTCCAGGCTTAGCGGTACGCCCGGTTTGGCCGCTTGCACCCACTCAAGGGTTTGCTGGCAGCGACGAAGATCGCTTGAGTAGATCGCGTCAAACTGCTCATCGGCCAACCCTGCACGTAGTGCTAAAAGCCCTTCTTCGGCTTCGGGAAAGAGCAGCGGGATATCACGCTGCCCCTGATAGCGGCGCTCTACATTCCAGGCGGTGATGCCATGGCGAACCACCACCAGCTCCACATTAATCCCATCAGCCATAGTTCCACTCCTTCAATCGTAGCGCCCACCATATCACCGTTAATACCCTGAAACAGTTTTACCAGCGCCCACCGGCAGCCGCCCACTAGTACGCCAGTGGCGATCAGCATTGCAATGATGCCTGGGTAAAAAAGCGCCAGTGCCAGCAAAGGCACTAGCGAAAGCCATACGTCATGCACGCCAAGCGATTGCTTCCAGGCCCAAGCCAGCCCTTTTGACTGCGCACAGGGCGTTAATATCAACAGCGCTGCGCCGCCCCAACGGCCCAGGGCAGGTAAAACGATCAGCCACCACAGCGGCGCGTTATAGCTCAGTAGCGCCCACAGCAACACGCCCTTCCAGGCTAACAAGAAAAGCAGCGCTAATATGCCGAAGCTGCCAATCTGAGGGTCTTTCATGATTTCCCAGCGGCGCGCCAGCGGCTGGTTGCTGCCCAGCGCGTCGGCTAAATCCATTACTCCGTCAAGGTGTAAGCCACCACTTAAGCCTACCCACAGGCTGAGTAGCGCAAGCGCCGTAATCGGCGTGGGTGCGTTGTGCATTAATAGCGCCAGCAGCGCCAATAGGCAGCCCAGAAAAAGTCCAACAAGGGGATAGGCACGGATGGCCCAACGGCGGGTTTCAGAGTTCCACGGGCAGGCAATGGGTAGCGGCAACCGGGTTAAAAACTGAAGCGCCAGAACGCACCCGTAAAGCGCACTCTTCAGCATGCGGTTGCCTTGGGCTTCCATTCGATGACACGGCCTGCGACTACTTCAAGCACTGAGTCAGCCTCAGCGGCAAGCCAACAATGCAGCGACTGCAAAAAGGCCACATAGCGCCAGGTTTCCGGGTCACGAGCGGGTAAGTCTTCGTTAATGTCATTGGACACCAGCACCAGCTGTAATCCACGAGCCCGCGCATCACGTATGCTTTTTGCTAAAAGCATCTTGCCTTGGGATTCGGTTAGCTCACTGGCGTACAGAACCTGGCTTGCCCAGAGCGTCAAGCAGTCCAGCAATACGGCGGCACCGTCAGGTACCTGCGCAATTGCCTGGTCAATGGCCAGCGGTGCCTCAAGCGTGATCCAGCGGGCATCCCGAGCGCATTGATGGCGTGCTGCACGGGCGGCCATTTCAGCGTCATAAATCTCGGCGGTGGCTATGTAGTAGCAGCTACCCCCGCTGGCAGCCTGTTTTACGTGCAGCTCGGCCACCTCGCTTTTTCCGGAGCGTGCACCGCCACTAACAAACACAATCATTCAGCACCGTTAATAGTCAATGGATTAAACCTGTATCACACAGCGCAATACGCACCCGGCCACTGCTTAAACCGGAAACACGATGGGGATGGCGAATAAGCATGCCGTTGCGCAACCGCCGTTCAAAAATACGTTACTGGCAAGCCCACGCTTTCGCAAAGCATTATTAGGCTCTGCTCGAAAAAAGTGCACTATAACGCGTCGCCAACAGGTATGAAGAGATTTCGCCGCCTCCCTGCGCTTGTGATACGCGGCGGTTTATCACTCACACACATAATATTCACACTGCATGCATCAGCAATATCCATATCCACATCAGCCCCAGGAACAGCAGCCAAGCCATATGCATTAGCGCAATGGTGATATTAATATGCGTTACGTTAAGCGGCTCTAAAGGTTCGCCGAGCGGCGCGCGGCGCGAGACAATTCCCTGATAGGTGTTAATACCGCCCAGCTGCACGCCCAGTAGCCGAGCCACCATGGCTTCCGGCCAACCGGCATTGGGGCTTGGATGGCGCGGCGCTTCATGGCAGGTAGCACGCAGCGCGCCCCGCCAATGCAGCGGCTTGGTTGTTACCGCAGTCAATACAACGCCACCCAGCCAAAGGCAACCCGCCGTTAACCGGGCGGGCAGCCAGTTGGCGATATCGTCTAGCTTGGCCGACGCAAAGCCGAAGTTTTCATAGCGCTCGTTACGATACCCGACCATTGAGTCAAGCGTATTGATCGCCTTATAAGCCAGCGCTAAAGGCGCGCCACCCAGCATGGCAAAAAGCAGCGGTGCGGTGATGCCATCCACCGTGTTTTCTGCCACGGTTTCCACCGTACCGCGGGTAATTTCCGCTTCATCAAGCTTTGCCGTATCGCGCCCCACTATCATGGAAAGCGCCTGGCGTGCGCCTGGCAAATCACCTCGCATAAGCGGTGCTGCCACGGCACGCCCCGCATCCGCCAACCCTTTAATGGCAAGGGTAGTGGTCAGCAGCCAAAGCTCTGCGGCCAACCCAAGCCAGGGATGAATGGCCGTCAACAGCGCAAGCACCACCCAGCTTATTCCCCATACGCTTATCACTACCGTCGCGGTGAGTAGAAAGCCCCGCCGCTTTCGCTGGGTGGGCGTGCCCTGGTTCCAGCGCTTTTCCAAAAAGCTGATCATGCGGCCGATGACAACGACGGGATGCGGTAAAGAGCGTGGATCGCCTATGAGTAAATCCAAGCCAATGGCGAGCGTGATAAGCAGCATAAGGGTCACGGCGCTTTGTCCGCGACACCTGCCGAGGTGAACGTCGCCATCTCAGCCATCATGGCGGTGGCGGCCTGAAGCAACGGGAATGCCAGCGCGGCGCCACTGCCCTCGCCCAGGCGCATGCCCAAAGCAAGCAGCGGGGTTGCTTCAAGCGCATCTAGCACCACGCCGTGCCCAGGCTCTTCAGAGCGGTGGCCAAAAATGAGATAACCGCGCACGGCAGGGCAAATTCGACAGGCAGCAAGTGCCGCGACGCTCGCAATAAAGCCATCCACAATCGCGGGCAGTCGGTAAGCGGCTGCGGCTAGATAAGCGCCGGTCATCGCGGCAATTTCAAGCCCGCCCAACGCGGTCAATACGCTTAACGGCTCATCAGTTTGGTATACGCGCGCTGCTAATGCGCGCTGAATGACATCGACTTTATGCGTTTGCTGCTGGCTATCCAGCCCCGTGCCCGCACCCACTACCTGCGCGACCGGCGTGCCGGTGAAGGCCGCCAGCATGGCGCTGCTGGCAGTGGTATTGGCAATGCCCATTTCGCCTACAATCACACTGCGACAGCCGGCTTTTTGCGCACGCGTTACGGCATTAATGCCCACCTCAATCGCAGCCTCGGCTTGCTCGGGAAGCATGGCGTTTTCGATCGCGATATTTCCCGAGGCGCGGCGTATCTTATCAACGACCACACCAGGGGCCTCAACATCGCTGACCACCCCCACATCCACCACTTCCAAGTGCGCATTGATCTGGCAAGCAAACACATTGATGGCTGCCCCACCATTGGCAAAGTTAGCTACCATTTGCGCCGTAACGGCTTGAGGAAATGCCGAGACGCCTTCAGCGGCGACTCCATGGTCAGCGGCAAATACAATCACGGCGGGTGGTGTTATAGAAGGCGCAAGCTCACCGCTGATTTCGCTAAGTTGAATAGCCAATTGCTCCAGCATCCCCAAGCTTCCCGGTGGTTTGGTAAGCGTGTCCAGATAAGCCCGCGCCCTGTCGCCAGCAGCGCAATCAGCAGGTTGTATCTGGGCAATAAGGGAATGCATGGCAGGCTCCAGGGCAGGATAAAGGTCAACCGCGACGAAAGGCGCAAATAGTATCAAAACTTGCGCCTTGGCGGGTGGCTCTTTCACTGAGGCAAGCCATGCGAGGGGCGGTTAGATCGTCTCTTCCCCGGCGGTTGAGGTGCTTTCCTTCCAGCCCCCACCCAGCGCCTTGAACAGCGTGGCCACGGCGGTCAGGCGCTCGCTTTGCACCTCGGCGCGGTCAAGCTTGGCTGAGAGCAGCGAGCGTTCGGCATCCAGACGTTCGAGCATGCTTGTCTGGCCCTGGTCATGCATCAGCACCGCCAGATCGCGGGCGCGCGAGACCGCGGCAAGCTGCGCGTCCACCGCATCGACACGCTGATCGGTCAGCTCGAAGTTATTCAACGCATCGCGCACTTCGTTAAAAGCGGTGAGTACGGTCAGCCGGTACTGGGCATCGGCTTGCTCCACTTGGGATCGCGCAATCTCCACATTGGCGCGGCTGCGGCCGAAATCCAGAAGCGGGCCGACGATCGATGCCCCCAGGCCCCAGGCGCGGGCGTTGTCGGTGAACAGGTCGCTGGTATCGGCGGCCACGCTGGCAATGGAGGCGTTGAGGTTGATCGAGGGAAGCCGGGCGGCTTCAGCCACGCCCACCCCGGCATTGGCAGCGATCAGCGTGGCTTCGGCGGAGCGAATGTCCGGACGGCGCTGAATAAGTTCCGAGGGCAGAAGGCGCGGTAGCCGCTGGGGTTCGGCAATTTCCACCAGATGCGTATCGCCGTAATCGAGCTCGCTCATCAGTTCACGTGGGGTGAGCCCCACCAGAATCGCCAGCGCCCCTTTCAGGGTTTCCACCTGCTGTTTCACTTGGGGAAGCTCGGTACGCACGCCTCGCCACTCGGCCTCGGCCTGACGAAAAGCAAGCTCGCTGATATCGCCCACGTCATAACGCAGCTTCTGCAGGCGGTAGGTTTCTTCGTAGGTGGCTTCGGTCTGCTCCAGAATATCCTGCTGGTACTGGGCGCTCTTGAGATCAAAATAGGTGGTGACCACATCGGCAATCACCCCGATTTCGGCGGCGTCCCGGGCAAACAGACTTTCGCTGAACGTGGCCAGCGCCGCTTCGCGCTGACGGGCAAGCCGCCCCCATAGGTCAAACTCGTACTCAAGGCTTCCTGCCAGAGAAAACTGGTTACTGGTCGAGGTAATCAGATCCTGCACCGGCTCGATGTCGATCGGAATGGAGGCACCGGGCGTGCGCTCGCGGTTGGCCTCCAGCTGATACCCAACGCTTGGAAACAGTTCGGCATCGGCAAAGCCGAGCTGGGCGCGCGCCTCCTGAATTCGCGCCAGCTGAACGGCAAGCTCCAGATTATCCTGGGTGGCGCGCTCCACAAGCGCGGTGAGCGCCGGGTCATCGAATTGGCGCCACCAGTTGCGCCAATCCATGCGCTCGGTTTGGCTAAGCTCGATATGCTCAGGCCAAGTTTCAGGTAGCTCGAGTTCTGGCGCCTGGTAGTCCGGTCCCACCGCACAACCACTGAGAAGTAGCGCCAGCGCGATGCCCGTCCAACGGCTTCTTGTGCATCCCTTCTTCATTAATTCTCCTTGCTTTTTATTGGCTTACCTGTGCGCCTTTATTGATTTCGCTTAAGTGTTACTCTCAATTAAAAATTTAAACGACTGTTCGCCTTTTTTCAGCCAACAACTATAGTAGGTGGCTGACGTAATAACACCATTGGGACATGTTAACCGCTTGCAGGGAGGCAGCGCATGAAGCCGGTTTTTTTAGGGATCTTTTTACTTATTGCACCGTTGATAATGGCCGGCTGCGGTGACGACGAAGAGCAGCAAGAGCGCCCCGCACAGGTAGTCAAGCTAGTAGAGGCAAGCCAGCAAGCGGTTTACCCCGGACGCCGTTTCGTGGGCCGGGTCGATGCACGAAGCACGGTGAACTACGCCTTTCAGGTCGGCGGGCGGATCACCGAATTTCCCGCCGTACAGGGGGCGGTAATACCCCAGGGTGAGCTGATCGCCCAATTGGACCAGACCGACTACGCACTACAGGTGCGCGCCGCTGAAGCCGAGTATGAGCAGGCCCGGCGCAACCTGAACCGCCAGCGCAACCTACGCGCTCAGGGGGCGGTTTCCCAGTCTGCACTCGATGCCGCCATTGCCGAGGCCGAGCGCGCCGAAACCCAGCTCGACAGCGCTCGTCAGGAACTCGCCTACACCACGCTTCACGCCCCGTTTGATGCGCTGATCGCCCGGCGTCTGGTCGAGAAATACACCACTGTTCCACCCAATACCGAAGTCGTGCGCATTCAGGATGTTTCAGAACTGCGCATTCGTTTCAATGTGCCCCAGGCATTGATGCAGCACCTGGAGAACGGCCGACACTTCAGCGCCGAGGCGGAGATTGCCACCCTCCCGGGCCAACGCATTCCGCTTGAGTACCGCGAGCACGTCACCGAGCCCGATGACGTTGCCCAGACGTTCGAGGTCGAGTTCGCCCCGGCGGGCAATGGCATTATCGCCCTGCCCGGCACTACCGCCACGGTCTACATCCAACCGGAAGCACAGATCGATAGCCCCTTGATCACCCTGCCCAGCAGCGCCCTGGATAACGACGCAGACGGCGAGTTTCGGGTATGGGTGTTTGATCCAGACGAAGGCACGGTGGCCCCGCAGCGCGTCAGCGTGGGCGAGATGGTCGACGACCAGGTAATGATTACCGCAGGCCTTGAGGCTGGCTCAAGAGTGGTGGCCACCGGCGTTCATCTGCTGCGCGATGGCATGCAGGTCAAACCGCTCGACGCCGCGCTTTAAGGGGGCCGCATGGATATTGCAAAACGTTCGATCGAGAAACCGATCAACACGTGGCTGATTGTGGTGATCTGTCTGCTGGGCGGCATCTGGGGATTCAATACCGTTGGCAAGCTCGAAGACCCCTCCTTTACCATTCCTTACGCCATCATCAATACTCCTTACCCCGGCGCAACCGCCGAAGAGGTGGAAGAAGAGGTTACCGAGCGCCTGGAGCGCGCGATTCAAGAGATGGAGCAGCTCGACGTGCTCGACTCCAAATCGCTGCCGGGCCGCTCGGAGATTCAGGTCGAGATCCAGGACAACTACGGCAGCAACCAGTTGCCGCAGATCTGGGACGAGCTACGCAGCAAGGTCAACGATGCCCAGTCTGACTTGCCTCAGGGGGCTCTTGCATCTCAGGTGAACGACGACTTTGGCGAGGTATACGGGCTGTTTTACGCCGTCACGGCCGAAGGGTTCTCCGCCCGGGAAGTGCGCGATATCTCGACATTTCTTCAGCGCGAAATACTGGCCGTGCCGGGAGTAGCCCGGGTCACCACCGCCGGCGAGCGCGAAGAGAGCATCTACATCGATATCTCCAATGAGCGGCTGACGACGCTGGGCATTCCCATCGAGCAGGTCATCAACACCATCCAGACCGAGAACGCTGTGGAAGATGCGGGCACGCTCAGAACGGGCGATCGACAGGTGCGCCTGGTGGCGCGTTCCAATATCGATAGCACGACGCTTCTGGAATCCATCCGCATCGGCCGACCCGGCACCACTGAGCAGGTCGCGCTTGCCGATATCGCGACGATCTACCGTCAGCCGTCCGATATTCCCGACCACATCATGCACTATAACGGCGAGCCAGCGTTTACTTTGGGCATCGCCGGTATCGCCACTGAAAACATCATCGAAATCGGCGAGGCGGTAGAAGCACGCATGGAGCAGCTGCAAAGCCGGATTCCTCTCGGCGTGGAGCTGCATCCGCTTTACGAACAGCACAACGTGGTCAACGACGCTATCAATGACTTTCTGATCAACCTGGCCATGTCGGTGACCATCGTGATCGCGGTGCTGTGTCTGGTCATGGGTTGGAAGGTCGGCGTAGTGGTCGGCAGTACGCTGCTGCTGACCGTGCTGGGCACGCTGTTTGTCATGGGTATTTTCAATATCGAGATGGAGCGCATATCGCTGGGCGCGCTGATCATCGCCATGGGCATGCTGGTGGATAACTCCATCGTGGTGGCCGAAGGCATGGTCACCAATATCAAGCGCGGCATGAAGGCCAAGCGCGCAGCAAGCGCTGCCGCCAAACGCACTCAGATACCGCTATTGGGCGCCACGCTGATCGGCATCATGGCCTTCGCCGGCATTGGCCTCTCAAGCGATGTGACCGGGGAGTTCATGTTCTCCCTGTTTATCGTCATTCTCGTTTCATTAATGCTGAGCTGGCTGCTGGCACTGACCGTGACCCCACTGTTTGGCTACTTTCTGCTGCGCAAGAAAGGTGAAGAGAAAGACGAAGAGCAAGACCAAGACCAAGACCAAGACCAAGACCAAGACCAAGACCAAGAAAAAGACCCAGGCGAGGAAAGCAGCGAACAGCGCGACGAAGACAACGAAGACCGCGGCTACGGCGGGATTGTCTATCGCACCTACCGGATGCTGCTGCTGGCGGCGCTTAAACTGCGCATTATCACCGTGACGGCTCTGGTGGTACTCACCGGGGTGTGCATGTGGGCATTCACATTGGTGCCGCAGTCGTTCTTTCCAGACTCCAGTACGCCGCTTTTCTTTATCAATTACGAGTTGCCCCAGGGCACGGATATCCGCGCAACGATTCGTGATGTTGGCGAGATTGAGGCATATATTCTCGAACACGAGGACGAGGTGTCCGTGGCAAGCTTCGTGGGCCGGGGGGCGACGCGCTTCATGCTTACCTACTCCCCGGAGCAGCCCAATACCGGCTACGCGCAGTTCATCATTCGCACCAACGAACTTGACGCCATCGACGCGCTCGACCGGGAGTTTTACAAGGAGCTAAACGAGCGCTATCCCAACGCCCAGGTGCGCACCCAACGGCTGCAGTTCGGCCCGGGCGACGGCGCGGATATCGAAGCACGCTTTCAAGGCCCCTCGGCCGAGGTGTTGCGTGAGCTGGGTAACGAGGCCCGCCGGCGCATGGCGGCCAACCCGCTGTTGATCGATGAACGTATCGACTGGCGCCAGCAGGAGCTTGTCGTGGCGCCGATCATCAACGAGCAGCGCGCGCGTATTGCCGGCGTTACCCGCGAAGATATCGCCCAGACACTGCAGTTCGCCTCCTCCGGCATTCGCGCGGGCACCTACCGCGAGGGCGAGCACTTGATTCCCATCATCGCACGCGCCCCCCAGGCCGAGCGTGATGATGTGGCGCTTTTACGCGACCGCCAGATCTACAGCGAAGCACAGCAGCAGTTCGTGCCGATCACCCAGGTGGTCGACGATTTTGAAATACGCGCAGAGGAAGCGCTGATTGAGCGGCGCAACCGCGTGCGAACCCTGACGGTCGGCGCCGAGCCCGACAAGGGCTATACCGCCGCCCAGGCATTTGATGCCGTGCGCTCGGAAATCGAGGCTATCGAACTGCCGCCCGGCTACACGCTTGAGTGGGGTGGCGAGCACGAGAACTCGGGCGATGCCCAGGCGTCGTTGGGCGAGCAGCTCCCGGTAAGCTTCTTGATCATGGTACTCACCTCGATTCTGCTGTTTGGCAAGCTTAGGCAGCCGCTGATCGTATGGCTGGTGGTGCCCATGTCAGTATGCGGGGTGGTGATTGGGCTTTTAATCACCGGCCTGCCCTTCTCGTTTACCGCATTGCTCGGCATGCTGAGCCTTTCGGGCATGCTGATGAAAAACGCCATCGTCCTGGTGGACGAGATTGATGAACAGATACGCTCGGGCACCGCGCGCTTTACCGCTCTGGTGGATGCCAGCATCAGCCGTTTGAGGCCGGTCTTTCTGGCCGCGGGCACGACGATACTGGGCATGATTCCGCTTTTATGGGATGCATTCTTCAACAGCATGGCCGTAACCATCATGGGCGGTTTGCTGTTTGCCTCTATATTGACCTTGATTGCCGTTCCCACGTTTTATGCGATGTTCTTCAAGATCAAACGCGACGAAGTGGAGAGCCGATAGCCTTATGGGGCGGCATTGCCTGAGAGAGCACCGGCATACGCTATACTAGGTTTCATTCAGAGGCCTACGCTGGGCTAACCACGTGAAGTGCACTGCACGTGGTTAGCTTTTAATGAGCAAGACGTTCTTTTACCAACTGTCTTTACCAGCTGTTTTTATCAACTGTCTTACCAACCGTTTTTATCAACCGTTTTTATCAACATAGAGTAATAAAACTACGCGATTGGTTCTGTTACGCTTTTAAAACTCTTAATTTCGCGCATTAGTATGTAAAATAACTACACAAATCGTGCCGTTTCTATCATGCAGAGGTCCTTATGCCGAGCCCAACACCTGCTACGTTAAATACCACCGTCGCCGAGGTTACTCAACGTATACGCGAGCGTTCCCGGCAGCGGCGTGCGCTTTACGAAGCGCATATGGCCGACCAGCATAAGCAAGGCGTGCACCGTGGTGAGCTTTCCTGCGGAAACCTGGCGCACGGCTTTGCCGGTTGTGACGTACCTACCGATAAAGGCCGCCTCAAGTTAACCAATAGCGCCAACGTGGGCATCGTATCGTCGTATAACGATATGCTGTCAGCCCATCGGCCCTTTGAAGATTACCCCGCGGTTATTAAAGAAGCCGCCCGGGGAATGGGTTCAACCGCCCAGTTTGCCGGCGGCGTGCCCGCCATGTGCGACGGCGTGACCCAGGGCCAGCCCGGCATGGAGCTATCGCTTTTCTCCCGCGATGTGATTGCCATGGCAACAGCCGTCGCGCTTTCCCACAACATGTTCGATGCGACGCTGTATCTGGGGATCTGCGACAAGATCGTGCCTGGGCTATTTATTGGTGCCGCGCGCTTTGGCCATCTACCGGCCATCTTTGTGCCTGGCGGGCCGATGACGACCGGCCTGCCCAACGATGAAAAAGCCCGGGTGCGCCAGCTCTATGCGGAAGGCAAGGTTGGCCGAGACGAACTGCTGGAGGCCGAATCCCAGTCGTACCACAGCCCTGGCACCTGCACCTTCTACGGCACCGCCAACTCCAACCAGCTGATGATGGAAATGATGGGCCTGCACCTGCCCGGCGCGTCGTTTGTTAACCCCGGCACACCTTTGCGTGAAGCACTCACCCGCTACGCCACCGAGCAGGCGATTCGCAATACCGAGCAGAGCGGCAACTATCGCCCGTTCTACAAGCAGATCGACGAACGTGCCATCGTCAATGCCATGGTCGGCCTGCTGGCCTCCGGCGGCTCTACCAACCATACCTTGCACCTGGTCGCCATGGCGGCGGCGGCGGGTATTACCATCAACTGGGATGACTTCACCGAGCTTTCAGCGGTAGTGCCCAGCATGACGCGTATCTACCCCAACGGCCAGGCGGATGTGAACCACTTCCAGGCGGCCGGCGGCATGAGCCTGCTGATTCGCGAGCTGCTTCAAGCCGGGCTTATGCATGGCGACATTCCTACGGTGTTTGGCACCGACATGAGCGCCTACACCCAGGAGCCTTTCCTTGAAGACGGCAAGCTCACCTGGCGCGAAGGGCCTGAATCAAGCCTTGATTCAGAGGTACTCCGCCCGGTCAGCAATCCCTTCTCACCCACCGGCGGGCTTACCGTGCTGGACGGCAACCTGGGTCGGGGCGTGATCAAGATTTCCGCCGTCAAGCAGGCCCACCGCGTGGTAGAAGCGCCGGTTCAGCTGTTTGATGACCAGAATCAGGTCAAAGCGGCGTTTGAATCCGGCCAGCTGGATCGCGATGTGATCGTCGTGGTGCGCTTCCAGGGCCCTAAAGCCAACGGCATGCCCGAACTTCACAAGCTCACGCCGTTTTTGGGCGTGTTGCAGGACAAGGGCTTTAAAGTTGCCCTGGTCACCGATGGCCGTATGTCGGGCGCATCGGGCAAAGTGCCTGCCGCCATTCATGTAACGCCGGAGGCGGTTGATCGCGGGCCGTTATCCAAGCTTCAGGATGGCGATATCGTGCGCCTGGATGCCGAAACCGGCGAGCTTAACGTGCTGGTGGATGCCGCCACGTTCAATGCCCGCCCCTGTGCACAGGTCAATCTTGAACACAGTCACTTCGGCATGGGCCGTGAACTATTTGGCGGCTTCCGCCACCTGGCGACCAAAGCCGAAGAAGGCGCCGGTGTGTTTGGCGGCTTCGAAGCCGAAGTGCTGTCGCGCGAGCTTGAAAAAATTGAGCAGGAGGACCAATGAGCCGACCCGCTCTCATTGGCGATATCGGGGGAACTAACGCTCGTTTCGCGTTAGTAACCCCGGGGCAAACGGCCCCCCAGCAGATTATCAATTTGCCCTGCGCCGACTATCCAGGTGTGGTTGAAGCTGCTCAGGACTACTTAAGTCAGGTGGGCGCTACCGGCAATAACGCGCCCACCGAAGCCTGTTTGGCGTTTGCCTGCCCGGTACACGCCGAGCAGGTCAAAATGACCAACAACCACTGGCAGTTTTTAAAAAGCGAGGTTCAGCAGGCGCTGAACCTGTCACTTTTTAAGGTCATTAATGACTTTACTGCACAGGCGCTCGGCATTCCCCACGTGCCTGAACAGGATCTAGTGGAAGTAAAGGCCGGCACCACCCAAGCGCATGCCTCGCGTTTGGTGATCGGCCCGGGTACAGGATTGGGGGTCGCGGGCGTATTTCCTGGGCTGCACGCCTGGGTCCCGCTACCTACGGAAGGCGGCCACGTGACGTTTGCGCCCACCGACACCTACGAGCGTAAGCTGCTTGATGAGCTGCACAAGCACTATTCACGCGTAAGTGTAGAACGCATGCTGTGCGGTCAGGGAATCGTGGATCTTTATGCCGCGCACTGTGCCCTTGATGGCGTAGCGTCAGGTTTTACCACCGCGGCCGAAGTCACTCAGGCCGCTAACCAGGGTGATGAAATCGCTTGCCGGACGCTGCTGCGGTTTCTAAAAATCCTGGGCGATGTATGTGGCGACGCAACGCTGACCATGGGCGCGCGCGGCGGGGTTTATCTATGTGGCGGCATCATTCCCCGCCTGCTGGACTGGCTGCCGAAAAGCGAACTCTGCAGCGCGTATATCAATAAAGGCCGCATGGGTTCCTATAACGCTGATATCCCCATATGGGTCGTCACCGCTCCCTGGACCGGTTTATTGGGCGCGGCCGAAGCGTTGCACAACGAAGAAGTGTTTTAACACCCAGGTCAACACCGAATATCTATCGTCTAATAACTAATATAACAACAAGGAACGCCCATGATTTCTGTGATTACCTTTGGCGAAGCGCTCGTCGATATGCTCTCTAGTCGCCTGGGGGATACACACGATCATCAGGAAACCTTCACCCCCTACGCTGGCGGCGCACCCGCTAATGTGGCGGTTGCCTGTGCTCGCCTGGGAGTACCCAGCTGTTTTTTAGGCATGGTGGGCGATGACACGTTTGGCCACTTTCTGATTCGCGAACTTGATAGTCACGGCGTCAATACCCACGGCGTTGTGCTGACCAAAGCAGCCCGTACGGCGCTCGCGTTTGTCTCACGTGATGCTCAGGGCGAGCGCACCTTTGATTTCTACCGCCCACCGGCTGCCGACCTGCTCTACCGCCTTCATCATTTGCCGCCAGGGGTATTTGAAAAACCGGCCATTGTTCACCTATGCAGCAATAGCCTCACCGACCCAGAAATTGCCGAAACCACTCTTGCTCTGGCAAAAATGGCCAAGCAGTCGGGCTGCCTGGTTAGCGTGGATGCCAACCTGCGGCATAACTTATGGGCAGATGCCGCGGCCGATACGGGCTTGGTGACCCAGCTTTTAGACACTGCCGAGCTGCTTAAGGTATCTCTTGAGGAGGTTGACTACCTGCGCGGCGAGCAGACTCAGGATGCGTGGCTGGCTCAGCGCCTGGATGCTGGCGTAAAGGTCATTCTTATCACTGACGGCCCGAATGACGTTGTGCTCAAAAGCGCCGCCCTCGGACAGCGCATTGCGCCGCCCAGCGTACAGGCCGTCGATACAACAGCAGGTGGCGATGCCTTTATTGGCGGCCTGCTGGCAGAGCTCTCCCAATATGGAATTGCACACGGCTGGCATGAAGATCATGCCTTCCTAAACGCGGCGGTAGCGTTAGCCTGCCGCTGCGGCGCGCACGCCGTTACCCGCCCGGGCGCCTACGCCGCCTTGCCTACCCAAACAGATATTGACGCACTGCGGGCGCTTTAAAGCGCCCTGTCTAGACCGACCGTTCATAACAACTGTTCCTAACCACTTGCAGCTCTTTGCATACCAACTTTCGTCTGCTTGTTAAAATGTCAGACATTTAATAAGCTCTAGGCATGATCGTCATTTACTGAGACATGCCATGACGCTAGATGCCTTACCCTCCCACCCCGGTGGGGCTGAAAACCTGGCACGCCTACTCGCCAGAGCACTGCTAGCCGGGCACTGGCAGCCCGGTGACCTGTTTCCCAAAGAGTTGGATATAGGCAAACATTTTGTCGTTAGCCGCAACCAGGTGCGTAATGCGTTAGCCAGCTTAACGGCTACCGGCCTTTTAGAGCGCACGGCAGGCCGCGGCACGCTGGTACGTGAGATGGGTGAATGGCACCTGCTTGATCCACTGATGAGTGAGTGGATGACGGGACTGGTCAACCTGGACCCTCAGCTGGTACGCGCGATTTACGCGTTTCGCTTTTCAGCCGAGCCTACCGTTGCCGGCTTAGCGGCCCAAGCGGCAAGCGCGGAGGATATCGCCCGGCTTGAAGCGGCCTTTGAAGGCATGCGCCGCTCGGCAGGCAACCCTGACGCTCGTGCCCAACATGCTGAATATGACGTTGCCTTCCATGACGCCACTTACCGCGCCACCCACAACCTGGTCTGGCGGCAAATGGGGCATTTACTGCGCCCTTCTATCATGGCGCTGGTGCACCGCTCACAGCACGATATCAAAACGCTGGACGACAGCCTGACGCGCCATCGCCACGTGCTGGAAGCCATTAAAGCCTGCGATGCTCACGCCGCCGAGACTGCCGCCCGCGAGGTGTTGCGGCGTACCGCTATTGATCTCGGCATTGTCAGTTAATGATGGCTATCCCATTACTTAATTATTCGCCAATAACCAACTCATAAATAACTATTTCGCTAATGACGCTTTAAGAGGACAGCTAAACATGAAAATTACCCGCTTGAAGACCTGGCAAGTACCGCCACGCTGGCTATTTCTTAAAATTGAAACGGATGAAGGCTGCTACGGCTGGGGCGAACCGGTAATAGAAGGTCGCGCGGCCACGGTTGAAGCCGCAGTGCATGAGCTTTCCGACTACCTGATCGGCCAGGACCCGCACCGTATCGAACATCTCTGGAACACGCTTTACCGCGCCGGTTTCTATCGTGGCGGACCTATTTTAATGAGTGCCATAGCGGGTATCGACCAGGCCCTTTGGGATCTGAAAGGACGTGATCTGGGCGTACCCGTCCACCAGCTACTAGGCGGCGCGGTACGCGACAAAATGCGTATGTACGCCTGGACCGGCGGCGACCGCCCAAGTGACGTAGGCGCAGGCGCCAAGGCACTGGTCGAAAAAGGCTTTACCGCCTTCAAGATGAACGGCACGCCTGAAATGCAAATCGTCGACTCGCACCGCAAGGTTGATGAAGCCGTAGCCCGGGTTCGTGAGGCGCGCGATGCCGTTGGGCCTGATGTGGGTATCGGCATCGATTTTCACGGCCGCGTTCACCGCCCCATGGCCAAGGCGCTACTGCGGGAGCTTGAGCCGTTTCATCCCATGTTTGTCGAGGAACCCGTCGCACCGGAGCACCTGCCGTGCTTGAAAGATATTGCCGGCGGGCTGGGCTATCCCCTGGCGACCGGTGAGCGCTTGCATACCCGCTTTCAGTTCCGCGACCTACTCCAGGACGGCATGATCGATATTATCCAGCCCGATATTTCCCACTGCGGCGGTATCAGCGAGGGGTTAAAGATTGCCGCACTCGCCTCCGCTTATGACGTTGCGCTCGCCCCCCACTGCCCGCTGGGGCCGTTGACGCTTGCCGCTTCTCTTCAGTTGGATGCCGTGAGTCACAATGCGTTTATCCAAGAGCAAAGCATGGGCATCCACTATAACCAGGGCAACGATGTACTGGATTATCTGGTGGATAAAACGGCCTTGAGTATCACCGACGGCTTCTGCGCCATTCCCCAAGGCCCGGGCCTGGGCGTTGAAATTGACGAAGCCTTTGTGGAAGAGCGTGCCAAAACCGGCCACCGCTGGCGCAACCCGGTATGGACCCACGAAGATGGCTCAATTGCGGAGTGGTAATCCATGCAATCCACAGAAACTAACTCCACAAAAGCTAACTCCATAGAAACTAGCGCCGCGGAGATGACTAACGAGCAGAGCCGTCCGCTTGCCTGGGTGGCGGTTGACTGGGGCTCGAGCAATCTGCGCGCCTGGGGGATGGATCAGCAAGGCAACGTTATTGCCCAAAGCAGCAGCGATAAAGGCATGCTCTCGCTTAAACCCGACGAGTACGAAGCTGAATTGCTGCGCCTGATTAGCCCCTGGCTGCCTACAAGCAACGGGGTAGAAGTGATGGTTTGCGGCATGGCGGGCGCCCGACAAGGCTGGCAGGAAGCGGCCTACCTACCGGTGCCCACGCCTTTGGATCAGCTCAGTCAAGGGGCCGTCATACCCACCCTGACAGGCAGCCAGCTACGCGTTTATCTGCTGCCCGGATTAAGCCAGTCTCGCAGTGGTTCGCGGCATTTCGATGTGATGCGCGGCGAAGAGACCCAGCTTGCGGGCCTGGTGGCCGATACGCCTGAATTTTCCGGCCTTGCTTGCCTGCCGGGCACCCATTCCAAATGGGCAACCCTGGACTCGGGTGCGGTAACTCAGTTCACCACCTACCTTACGGGTGAACTCTATCAACTGCTGGCCAACCAGTCGGTTCTCAAGCACTCAATTGGAAACGATGCGCTAAATGACCCCGCCTGCCGCGCGGCGTTTATTGGCGCGGTGAGCGAAGCACATGCCGCGCCCGAAACGTTTAGTAGCTGCCTCTTTGGGCTGCGCGCGCAGGATTTACTCGACGGCGAGTTGCCTGTGGGCAAAACGCGGGGAGCGGTGCTCGCGGCTAGGCTTTCGGGGCTCGCCATCGGCCTTGAGCTATCCGGTGCCTGCCAATCACGCCCAAGCGATGAGCCGATCACCCTGATAGGCAATCAGGCCCTTTGCCAGCGCTACACCATGGCGCTCAATGCTATCGGCTATCAGACACACTATTTGGATGGCGACACCGCCGTATTGGCAGGCCTTAAGCTTGCCCATCAGGCGCTGCCACACTAAGGCCGTCTTCTTGATGCTAACGGATAATGGAGAGATTGTGCTATGACGTTACCTTTGATCGGTATTTTACGCGGTGTAACGCCCGATGAAGTCGTTGAGATTGCTCGCGCGGTGCTTGCCGCAGGCATTACGCAGATTGAAGTGCCCCTCAACTCTCCAGACCCGTTAGAGAGCATTCGCCGCCTGGTAGATGCCGTTGGCGAGCAAGCGGTGATTGGCGCGGGCACCGTACTCACGCCCGCGCAGGTGCGCGATGTGCATGCTGCTGGCGGGCGCCTGATTGTCTCGCCAAACTGCCGCCCCAGCGTGATTGAAGAAACCCATCGACTGGGTATGGCCAGCTGGCCGGGCATTGTCACACCTTCAGAAGCGTTCGATGCGCTGGAGGCTGGTGCCACGGGCCTAAAACTATTCCCGGCCGTTCAGGTAGGTCTTGAGGGCATGAAAGCGGTGCGCGCCGTGCTACCCAGCGACACGCTGCTGTATGCCGTGGGCGGCGTGGGTATCGATAACTTTGCTACCTGGCAAGCGGCAGGCGTGGATGGCGCCGGGCTGGGCAGCGCGCTATACAAACCAGGCCAAACGGCGTCTCAGGTAAGCCAACAGGCACAGGCGCTGGTCGCCGCCTGGAAAGCAGGAGCCAATGCATGAATATCTCCACCTGGCAGGCCGAACTTAGCGTAGATTCACGCTGCGAGCTAGGGGAAGGCCCTCAGTGGCATGCCAGCAGTGGGCGGCTTTACTGGTGCGATATCCTGGGCAAACGACTTCACTGGCACTCCCCCGCTACGGCGGAGAGCGGTCATTACCTGCTGGATCAAAAAGTCTCGCTTGCCGCCCCGCTTGACGATGGTGGCCTGCTGCTGGTCGGTGAGCATTCATTGACGCGCTTCGAGCCTGATAGCGGCACAGCCACTCACTTTGCCGATTTTGAAGCCGACAACCCCGTTACGCGCAGCAATGATGCGCGGGTTGATCGCCATGGCAGCCTGTGGCTTTCCAGCATGGGCAAGCAGGCCGAGCCTAATGCGGGCAGCCTCTACCGCCTGCATCGCGGCAAGCTTGAAAAGCTACGCACCGGGCTTACCATTCCCAATGCGCTATGCTTTTCACCCGATGGTGCAGCCGCTTACTTTACCGATACACCGACCGGCATGGTGATGCGCTGGGCGCTGGATGATCAGGGCTGGCCCATTGATGACCCCGTGCCATTTGCTGATTTTTCCAACCATACCGGCAACCCGGACGGCGCCGTGATGGATAGCCAAGGCTGTCTATGGCTGGCCCTCTGGGGCGCCGGACAAGTAGTGCGCTTAAATGCACAAGGTCAAGTCATTGGCCGTATTGACCTGCCTACCAGCCAGCCCTCCTGCCCGGCGTTTGCCGGCGCTGACCTTAAAACGCTGTTTATCACCACCGCCCAAGAAGGCTTTACCCCAGATCAGCTTGCCCAAGAGCCTGACGCTGGCGCGCTCTTTTCAGTGCAACTCGATATAGCCGGGCTTGCCGAGCCGCCGCTTCGGCTTACCTAAATAACACGGCCGCTAAACCAAAAGGCCCCGCTAGCGAATGCTAGCGGGGCCTTACTTTTGGGGGTTAACAGCGATGCTTGAGCTTTTAATAGCCCGTTGGGCAATTAACCCGCAAAGCTTATATACATCACGATCACCAGCACCACCAGCACAATGCCTGCGGGTACCGCGCCTTTCCAAGGGGTCAGGTCAACATCGCCGGTGTGTTCTTGCACCCAGTCAGTTTCGCGCGGGCGCAACTTGCCAATAATCAGCATTACCGCTACTAACAGCGCAAACACCAGTGCCACAAAATGGAACTCGTGCATAATCTCTGGCAGGAGGGTAAAGGGTGGTACGAAGTAGCCTGCCGCGATCAGCAAACAACCACCCACCAGAGCAATTTTAGCCGCCATGGGAGGTACCCGCTTGGTCAGCAGACCTACCAGAACGACCGCGAGAATCGGAATAAAGTAGATCGCATTCATCTTCTGCAGATAACCAAACAGGCTATCCTGCCCGGCCAGAAGCGGTGCAATAATCATGGTAATCACCGCCATGATCCAGCCAAAGACCTTGCCCGATTTAACGACCTGCTGCTCGGTGGCATCTTTATTTAACACGCCCTTATAGATACCCAGACTGAAAATCGTCGTGGTGCTGTTAAGCGCTGAGTTAAACGAAGACAGAATGGCCCCAACCATGACGGCTGCGAAGAAGCCGGTTAAGTAAGGCGGCAACACGTTAAACACCAGATGGCCATAGGCTTCATCGGCGCGCACGCCCTGGTCGGCGTAAAGGTGATAGGCAATGATGCCCGGCAGCACCAGATAAAGCGGCCCCAACAGCTTGAAGAGCCCAGTCAACAGCACGCCCTTTTGGCCTTCCGCCAGGTTTTTGGCGGCAAAGGTGCGCTGAATGATCTGCTGGTTAGTGCTCCAGTAGAACAGGTTGATCAGAAATACCCCGGTGAACAGAGTGAAAAATGGCACCTGCTGTTCCGAGCCACCAATTGAGTTCAGCTTTTCCGGGTCGCTCTCTTTAAGGATGCTCCAGCCTTCCATAATACCCGTACCGCCACTTACCGCTTGTAAGCCGAAGTAGACGATTACAAAGCCGCCGATTAACAGCCCGATGCCGTTCAAGGTATCGGAAACCGCAACCGTTCTCAGGCCACCAAACAGCGCGTACACCGCGCCGATAATACCGACGATCCAGACCGTTAACCAAAGCAGCGTGGTAGAAGACTCGATACCGGTTAGCCCCTGCAGATCAAGCATCCCCTGCAGGCCAATAGCGCCAGAATAGAGAATGATTGGCAGCAGAATAACCGCGTAGGCAATCAGGAAAATAATATTGGTAATCAGCTGGGTGTCTTTATCAAACCGAATTTCAAGCAGCTGAGGCAGTGTGGCAATACCGCTTTTCAAAAAGCGCGGCAGGAAAAACAGCGCCAGAGCAACTAGCGCAATCACCGCGACCACTTCCCAGGCCATAACGCTTAGACCATCGGCAAACGCTGCTCCGTTAAGCCCCACCATCTGCTCGGTGGAAAGGTTGGTCATCAAGAGCGAACCCGCAATCAGCGGGAAGGTAAGCGAACGACCAGCCAGAAAGTAGCCGCTGGTACTGGAATGGTCATCACGGTGCGTAATACGCCACGTAACAAAAGCGACTAACCCTGTAAAAAACAGGAAAGACGCCAAGGTCAGCATATGCATACTAACTTACTCCATGTTGGTAAGTGGTTCACGCTCGTATGCCAAGCACGCAAAAAAAATGTCTGACATATTATATATATCCGGAGTTTAGTTGACCTGAGGATTTACGTGTTATCCGCCTTTGGTCGTAGCTAACCTCATTGATTTACACGTAAAAAAACCGGGCAGGATAAACCTGCCCGGCGGGTATTTGCATTCGAATTAAAAAGGATTAGTGGTGGAAACGCTCGGCAGCCTCTTGCGCCAGCTTGCGAATAGCGTCCCAGTCCTCTGCTTCAACCAGCTTGCTGGGTGTCAACCACGAGCCGCCCACACACATAACGTTGGGCAGCGCCAGGTAAGAGGCAGCGTTATCAACCGTGATACCGCCCGTTGGGCAAAACCTTGCACCCGGAATAGGCGCGCCGAAGGCTTTCAATGCTTTGACACCGCCGCTGGACTCCGCCGGGAAGAATTTAAAACGCCGGTAGCCGTACTGCCAGCCGGTCATTAGCTCAGACACGGTTGAAACGCCGGGCAGCATGGGCACCGGGCTTTCGATGCCATAGCGATAAAGCGCTTCGGTCGTGCCGGGCGATACCACAAAATCCGCACCCACTTCTTCAGCCTGGCGGTATTGCGCAGGAGTCAACACGGTGCCTACGCCAATGCTGGCACCGGTCAGCTCTTTCTTCATACGCTTGATCGCTTCAAGAGCACAGTCGGTACGCAGGGTAATTTCCAGTACGCTTAAGCCACCTTCGACTAAGGCTCGGCCCAGCGGCACGGCGTCTTCAAGACGCTCAATGGTAATCACTGGAATGACTTCTGCCTTGTGGCAAATGCTGTCGAGTTCGGCGGTACGGGTTGAAGGTAGCTGTTTATCAATTGACATAGTGAGTCTCCAAACAATTTGTTATTAATTGACTATTAAGGTGCCCAGTAAATAGCCAGTGGGCAGGATAAAAATGCGCGTATCGGCAGTTGCCTTACGTCGTCGCCGTTTAGGGCATTTGCCAATACGGTGCGCTTATCGTCACCGGTGATATGCAGGATATGCCGATGGGCCTGATGCAGGTGGCCAGCAGAAAAAGTAATCCGCGGCTGAGGCTGGCTGGGAGTGCGCACGGCCACCAGCGGTTCATTGGTTGACAGCGCAAGCCCCAGCTCCTGACTATCCGGAAACAGCGACGCCGTATGCCCATCGTCTCCCATCCCCAAGATGACCACGCTGGCAGGCCAGGCAAGGGATGCTGTTCGTTCGGCGACTTCCGCCACGCCCTCTTCAGGGGTGGAGGCATTTGATGTCAGAGGCACAAAATTCGCAGCCGCCGCCTCGCCCTGCAGCAAGTTCTCGCGCACCAGCTTGGCATTGCTGTCACTGCTCTGCTCGTCCACCCAACGCTCATCGGCCAAGGTAACGTCGATGCGTGACCAGGGCAGCGGCTTGGCAGCCAACGCTTTAAAAAAGGCAATCGGGGTCGAGCCACCGGAGACAATTAAAAGCACACGCTCCTGACGCTCGAGGTCTTCGCTTAATGCCTGGAAGACCGCTTCAGCGAGCTGTTCGGCAAGCTTTTGACGTGATTGGCTCATATTAATAATCCTCGTACCAGCTGCGGCCATCCTGGGTAATCATCGCAATCGAGGCCACAGGCCCCCAGGAGCCTGCAGGATAACGCCGCGGCGGGGTTTCACGGGTCTGCCAACCAGCGATCAGCTGATCACACCAGCGCCAGGCATGTTCTACCTCGTCGCGGCGTACGAACAGATACTGCTGACCCTTCATTACTTCAAGCAGCAGGCGCTCATAGGCATCCGGAATACGCGATTTAGGAAAAGCGCTATTAAAATCGAGATGCAGCGGGCCAGGGCGCAGGCGCATTCCTTTGTCCAGGCCGCTGTCTTTGGTCAGCACCTGTAGGGCGATGCCCTCTTCCGGCTGCAGACGGATGATCAGCTTGTTGGAAGCAATATCGCGCTGGTCCGGGTCAAAGATATAGTGCGGCTGCTGGCGAAAGTGAATCACAATTTGGGAAAGCTTTTCAGGCATGCGCTTGCCGGTACGCAGATAGAAAGGCACGCCCGCCCAGCGCCAGTTGGAGACCTCCGTTTTCATGGCCACAAAGGTTTCTGTCTGGCTTTGCGTATTGGCGCCCTCTTCATCCAGATAGCCGGGGACCGTCTGGCCATCGCTTGTGCCTGCAATATATTGGCCGCGTACCACATCGCGACCCAACGCCTCACCGGCAAACGGCTTCAGCGCTTTTAGCACTTTTACTTTTTCATCACGAATGGCATCCGCATCCAGGTTGGAGGGCGGGTCCATGGCAATCAGGCAGAGCAGTTGCAGAAGGTGATTTTGCACCATGTCGCGCAGCTGGCCTGCATCATCAAAATAGCCCCAGCGGCCCTCTATACCGACCTTTTCCGCCACGGTAATTTCAACGTGAGAAATATGGTTCTGGTTCCACTGGGTACCAAACAGCGGATTGGCAAAGCGCAGCGCAATCAGGTTTTGAACCGTCTCTTTACCTAGATAGTGATCGATGCGATACACCCGGGACTCGGGGAAGACAGCGCCAATGGCATCGTTAATTTCTTCCGATGAGCGAAGGTCGTAACCAATCGGCTTTTCAACCACTACGCGTGTATTGTCATCCACGCTGCCGCTTTCTTGAAGGTTGTGGCAAATATCGCCATAAATACGCGCGGCAACTGAAAGGTAAACCACCATGGGATGGTTTGCGCCTTCACGCCATTGGCGAATGGCCTCAAAACCCTTCAGCGTCGTAAAGTCGAGCTGCCGGTAATCCAGGCGATTTAAAAAACGCTCAAAGCTCTCTTCATCCAGCTCACTGCTTTTCAGCCGCTTACGCAGTGCGCCACTAACAAGCTCACGAAATTCCGCCAGATCGTGCTCCTGGCGGGCCAGCCCCATGATGCGCGTGGCTTCCGGCATCAATCCTTCACGATCAAGGTGGTATAAAGCAGGAAACAGCTTGCGCATGGCAAGGTCGCCCAGCGCCCCAAAAAGCGCCAAATCAATGGCATGATCACGGTCACCTAACGGGGCACCTGGGGAGGCATATGACTTGCTCATCTCTGCTCCTATGATTGCTGAACCACTTTGGTGGTTAGATTACCTAAAAACTACCTAATAAGCGGTAACAAAAGCAATATTAAATGTAATTTTACTACAAAAAGACCTTAATCAAATGCTCGTCTTGTAAAAACCGCCCTCACACTCACTTTACGTTTTGCACCGCGCACAAACCACCCTTTACGGGAGTAGCCAACTAATAGCACTTTTGCTCAGGCTCTGCCGACGTTTTACGAACACTCATTAGCCGGCCTTATTTTTACGTACTTTTTATACCTCGCTATGGTGTGATACTCCCGACAAGGCACTTACACAGCAGGTAACGCATGTACCTCTTAGCCCCCACGCTCTACCGTAGTCGGGAGTTATATCGACATTGGGCACCGATATTTAAAATTCTTTCAGTGCTTTGGCTGGTGCTTGCCCTGTTTATGCTGGTGCCTTGGGGTGTGCTGGTGGTGGAGCATGAGCAGGACGCGCGGGCATTTGGTATCGCCATACTGGCCGTGCTGACGACCGTTGCCTGCACCTGGTTAATAACCTTTCGCGCGCCGCTTGAACTCAAGCCCTGGCAAATGTTCATTTTGACGGTCGCCAGTTGGACCAGTATCAGCGGCTTTGCCAGCCTGCCGCTGGTGCTTGGCGCACCGCAATTAAGCTTTACCAATGCGGTATTCGAGTCCGTATCAGCGATCACCACGACCGGTTCGACGGTGATGGTAGGTATCGACACGCTGTCAGACGGTTTAAAGCTATGGCGCGGGCTAATGCAGTGGATGGGCGGCATCGGCATTATTGTGATGGGCATCGCGATTCTGCCGTTTTTGAAAGTGGGCGGCATGCGGCTGTTCCATACTGAATCCTCCGATTGGTCGGATAAGGTCATGCCGCGCACCGGCGGCATTGCGAAGGCTACGCTCGGGGTTTATGTCAGCCTGACACTGCTGGCCATGGTGAGCTACTGGTTAGGCGGCATGACGCCCATTGACGCCGTGGTGCATGGAATGACATCGCTTGCGACCGGCGGCTTTGCCAACTCCGACGCCTCGTTTGGTGCCTACGCCGACCAGCCCTGGCTACTCTGGATGGGTAGCCTGTTTATGCTAAGCGGCGCTCTTCCCTTCGTGCTCTATATCCGGTTTTTGCGGGGTTTTAAAACGGCGCTATGGCAAGACCAGCAGGTACGTGGGCTATTAAAACTTCTGTCGATCGCGATCATGGTTCTAAGCGTATGGCGCATCACCCAGGGTACGCTGGCATTTGAAGCCTTTACCCACGTTACGTTTAACGTGATCTCGGTGGTGACCACTACTGGCTACGCCTCAGATGACTACACCCTATGGGGAGCATTGCCGATCATGGCGTTTTTCTACCTGACGTTTGTAGGTGGCTGCAGCGGCTCGACGAGTGGCGGCATGAAAATTTTTCGTCTGCAAATTGCCATGCTGATGTTGCGTAACCAGCTTCATTATCTGATTCATTCCAGCGGAGTATTTACCACGCGCTATAACCAGCAGCCGGTCACCAGCGATATTTCGCGGGGCGTGATGGCCTTTTCATTTTTCTTCTTTATCACCATTGCGCTACTGGCTTTAAGCCTTGCCGCACTGGGGCTGGATTTAATCACTGCGCTTTCAGGTGCGGCCACCGCGGTTACCAACGTAGGGCCAGGGCTTGGCGATGTGATTGGCCCGGCGGGCAACTTCGCCCCGTTGCCTAGCGCCGCCAAGTGGTTTTTATGCATCGGCATGTTAATGGGGCGCCTGGAAATTCTGACCGTCATCGTGCTGCTGACACCCATGTTCTGGCGTCGATAATTTGTGATTAATAGCTGATGACTAATAGCTTATGAATAAAGGTGAACAATGATACTGCCCGTAACGCCTAGACTGCCCAATAGGCAGGAATTCCTTAGCGTAGTGATAAGCAATCTGGCTGCCTTGCTGGTCGCCTGGGGGCTGTATACCTGGCTTGCATTAGCTGACCTTTCGCTGCTTTTTTTAACCGCCGTACTGGCCTGCGCCATTCTGGCCAGCAGCTATGCCGCCCTATTAAGTGCAGTAGTGGGCTTTTTAACCTTTAACTTCTGTTTTACGGCGCCCCACTTTTCCCTGGCCGTTGCCGACCGTGAACAGCTTTTAACCCTGCTTTTTTTCCTGCTGATTGCCATTGTGGTGGGCAAGGTGGCAGGCGATAGCCGCCAACGTATGCTGGCACTCAATGCCTCCCGTCTGGCTGAAGAGCAAGAGCGGCTGCGCTCGGCACTGCTGGCGTCCGTTTCGCATGATCTGCGTACGCCGCTTGCGTCAATCATTGGTGCCGCCAGCTCACTGCGCACCCTGGATGCCCAACTGACTCAGCAGGACCGGATCGAGCTTTTAGACGGCGTGCTCAGTGAAAGCGAACGCCTTAACCGCTATATCCAGAATCTGCTGGATATGACGCGCCTGGGCCATGGCGAGTTAAAAATCGAGCGTGACTGGATTGCGTTTGACGATATTGTGGCCTCGGCGTGCAAACGCCTGGGCACAGCACTTGATCACTGCCGGGTCGAGCAAGCGTGGAGCCCGGAACTTCCGCTGCTGTATGCCCATCCCGCGCTGATCGAACAAGCACTCATCAATGTATTGGAAAACGCGGCGCGTTTTTCACCACCTAACGGCCTTATTGTGATTGCGGCCCAGCACAACGTGGATGCTCAGACGCTGCAGTTTTCCGTAACCGACCAGGGGCCAGGTATTCCGTTTGAAATGCGTCAGCAGGTGTTTGAAATGTTCTTTATCGGCAACAGCGGTGATCGCAGCCTACACGGTAGCGGCCTGGGGTTAGCCATATGCCGGGGCATGCTGGGCGCTCATGGTGGGAGCGTTTACGTTGATGAAGGATCTAATGGCCTTGGCACCCGCATTGTCATGTCGCTTCCCCTTACGGCGCCGCACAAGGCTGCTACTGACGAGGAAGCTGTGGATGAGTGATCATGGAAAAGTTCTGGTTATTGATGATGAGCCACAAATTCGTCACTTCCTGCGCATCAGCCTGAGTTCGCAAGGTTTTGAGGTAGCCGAGGCCAGCACCGGCCAACAGGGGCTGGCGTTATTCAACGCCCAGCCGACGGCTTTTGCGCTTGTTCTGCTGGACTTGGGGCTGCCCGATATGGATGGTCAACAAGTGCTGGCGACTCTTCGAAAGCGCAGCGCTATTCCGGTTATTGTCGTGTCGGTACGCGGTCACGAGGCAGAGAAAGTCCATGCCCTGGATAACGGCGCCAATGACTATGTTACCAAGCCCTTTGGTATCCAGGAGCTCCTGGCACGCATCCGCGCGCTGTTGCGCCGCCAGGCGCCACAACGTCATCCGCAGCGCTATCAGCAGGCTGGTCTAATCCTTGATACGGCGGCTTATCAAATCACGCTCAACGGCCGTGACATTCACCTGACGCCTAAAGAGTTTGCCGTGCTTGCTCAGCTGATGGCCAATGCTGGAAGAATTGTCACCCAAACCCAGCTCTTACGCGATATTTGGGGCCCCAGCCACAGGGAAGACACTCATTACCTGCGGATTGTGGTCAGCAAACTGCGCCAAAAGCTAAGCGATGACTCGCAATTCCCTACGCTTATTCAAACCGAACCCGGCATTGGTTATCGGCTCTACATCGAGCCTGGCCATGAGGATACAACTCTATGAAAATCATCATTCTCGGCGCCGGCCAGGTCGGCGGTACCCTGGCGGAGCACCTCGCCCGCGAGGAAAACGACATCACCGTGGTCGATACCGACACCAATAAACTGCGCGAGCTGCATACCAAGCTCGATATTCGCACCGTGAC
>NZ_JBQSWC010000027.1:0-70126 GCF_052376775.1 Halomonas sp. AOP43-A1-21
TCAGGATTTATAAAGAAGTCAGATTTAGCCATGCGTGGCTGAGCCAGCGGCCTGCACGTAGTAGCTCATCCTCCGTCGCGCCCGCATAGCCCAGCACAAGGCCCGCACGTTGAGGTTGCTTCAGATAATACCGGGATAGCGGGGAGAGCGTAATGCGTGCCTGTTGGGCCAGTTCAACCAGGCGCGCTTCCTGATTTAAATTCTCCAACTCGGCGATCAGGTGCATGCCCGCATGGCCTGAGGAGAGCTTTAACCCGGCGTCAGTAGCAGGGGCCAGTGCACGGCGCAGGCAGGCCTGGCGCTGACGATAGCTCATGCGCATTCGGGCGATATGGCGTGAAAAGTCACCTTTGGCAATGAACTCAGCAAGCGCCGACTGAATGGGATAGTTGCCTTCGCGGTGCAGGCGGGCGTGAGCCAACCGAAACGTATCGGCCAACGCCTCGGGCAGCACGATATAACCTAGTCTAAGGCCTGGGTAGAGCACCTTGCTGAATGTGCCGATATAGATGACGGATGCCTGTTCCGACAAGCCCTGAAGCGACGGCGTGGGCGGCGTGTCGTAGCGAAACTCGCTGTCGTAGTCATCCTCAATGACCCAGGCGCCGTGCCTGGCGGCGTGTTCGAGTAATGCCAAGCGCCGAGGAACCGGCATGGTAACGCCGCTCGGGTATTGGTGGGAGGGCGTGACGTAAATCAACCGCGGCGAAGGCGTATTAGCCGGACAGCACAACGGGTTCAGCCCGTCTTCATCGACTGGCACAGGGACAATGTTCAGTCCCGCTGCCAAAAAACAGGTTTGCGCGCCGCCGTAGCCGGGTTCTTCCATCCATACTGTGTCGCCGCTATCGGTCAGCAGCTGGGCCACCAGTTCGAATGCTTGCTGCGCGCCTTGCGTGATCACAATCTGCTTCGGGCGGCAGCGCACTGCGCGGGAAAGCGTCAGGTAATCACCCAATGCCTCTTTAAGCGCGGGCAAGCCGCCATGCGTTTGATAGGAAAGCCATGCTGTATCGGCCTGGCGATAGTGGCGCCTTAACAGGCGTTGCCACTGCGCGTGGGGGAACAGGTCCAGCCCCGGCACGCCGGGCGCAAACGCTTGATAGTGCTGGCTTAGCGTACCGCAACGATCAATCAGCGCCTGCCCACGTGTTGAGTAGCTAAACGCCGCGTCCAAAAGCGGCTTGGGATGAGCCGGTAGCGTAGGTAGGTTGGCCACATACATGCCTGCGCCCCGCCGAGAAACCACCAGCCCCTCGGCTAGGAGGCGGTCCATTGCTGCTAATACGGTATTACGGCTGATACCCAAGCCGTGAGCCAGATGCCGTGAAGAGGGCAAATGACTCCCGGCGGCCAGTTCGCCGTGTTGAATCCAACGGCGCAGCGCGCTGTAAAGCTGATGTACCAGCGTGGTTGTTCCTTGGGTGCCAATCTGTAGCGCCAAGGCATCAATAAGCCATTCACTCGACGGCGTTCGCTGCTTCACTGGTTCCCTCGCTATTTAATAAACTGGTTCTTCACCAAGAGCCACTATAACGAGAGACTTGCCTATTCCCACCTCTTTTTAAGGACCGCCACTGTGAATAATGTTCGGGCTGCCGTACTTGATGACTTGGACGCGCTTAGCGTGCTGCTGGATGACTATCGCCAGTTTTATCAGCAACAAAGCGACCTAAAGGGCGCTCGCTACTTTTTAAACCAGCGCTTTGGGTTGGGCGACTCGTTCATTCTGGTCAGTGAAGACGCATCGGGGAAAATCAGCGGCTTCGTGCAGCTTTTTCCCGGCTTATCGACGGTAGGCATGAATGCACGGTGGACGTTGAACGATCTTTACGTGCTGCCTGAGTACCGCAGCCAAGGCGTAGGCCGGGCGTTAATGGGCGCCGCCGCCGATTTGGCCCAGGACCACGGCGTCGCAAGACTGGTATTGATGACCCAGGTAGAGAATGAGCGCGCACAACGCCTTTATGAGTCACTTGGCTGGCAGCGTAATACCGCGTTTTATAGCTACCTGCTGGATGTAAGCCAGGAGCGCGTATGACCGAACAACCGGTGTCTTCTGTATTAGCGTTTCCATCCGCTACGCCAGCCGATATGGCCCAAATAATGTACGCAAAACTTTGCCACTATACCGATGCCTGGGATGTGGCCGAAGACCTGGCCAACGGCATCGACGCCATTGTCGTGATCGATACGCGCAGCCTTGAACACTACCGCGCCGGGCATATTCCAGGAGCGATAAGCGTGCCGCATCGAGAAATGACACCCGAGCGATTGGCGGAGCTTGATGCGTCGCGTGTTTATGTAACGTACTGCGATGGAATCGGCTGTAACGGGTCCACCAAAGGCGCGTGGAAGCTTGCCAACGCAGGGCTGAAAGTGAAGGAGCTACTGGGCGGGCTGGATTTTTGGCGTCGTGATGGGCATCCAGTCCAAACCGGTGACTTGCCAGGCAACCTGGCAAAAACGAGTGTTAATACCTGCGGCTGCTAATCGATAGATATGATTTCCTGGCCCAGCATTCACCGGGCCAGGATAGTGCTTACGCGTCGCTAAGCTTGCGGGCGCGGTGCAGGTTTTCCATGGTGTTCAGGCACGCCTGGGCGGCTTCTTTGCCTTTGGCCAGGAAGTGCTGGAAGTAGAAGTCGTGATGAGTGCTGTGCTCATGGAAATGGTGCGGCGTGAGCACCACCGAAATCACCGGCACTTGGGTGTCGAGTTGAACGCGCATCATGCCATCGATGACTGCGTGAGCGACGAAGTCGTGGCGGTAGATGCCGCCATCCACCACAAAGCCTGCGCCGACAATCGCGCCATAGCGGCCGCTTTCAGCCAATACTTTGGCCTGTAGCGGAATTTCATACGCGCCTGAAACGGTAAACGTATCCACTTGGTCTGCAGATAAGCCGTTACGCTCCACTTCCTCAATAAATGCCTGATAGGCCTGGCCGACGATGTCGTTGTGCCAATGGCCCTGAATAAACGCAATGCGCTGGGATGTAGTATGTGAGGAGAGTGCTAAAGGAAAGGTCTGATTCATGGTCATTCTCTTGGATAAGTGGTACCAGAATCAGGGCATTCGGCATCCGCCAATAGGCAAAACGCACGCCTTCCGAATGGAATAACGTCGTTGAGTTGATGCCGTTCTCTTTCATCCGGACTATCACCGTCGGCTTCGGTTTCTCACCGAATCTGCTGACCTCTCACTGGCAAGCCAGTAAGAGCGCTCGCGGGCTTAGGCCGCTTTCATTAGGAAAGGTACCATCACCGCCGGTGGGGACTTTCACCCCGCCCTGAGAACATTGCTGCATAGCAGCCTACCTATCTTACGCCGATTGTGAATGCGCAGCTAGAGGCCAGGTTAAACCTTGTCGAGCACGTTGTTTAATCGACCTGCTCGTGGGGTTCTGAAAGCGTACACACATCGACCCAATCGGCATCTACCAGCTCGGCAAGCCGTTTGGGGCACAGGCGCACGGCGCTATTAGAGGAACCTGCGGCGGGCAGTACTTCGTCATACGCCAAAAGCGACTCATCACAATAAACGGGCACGCTGGTCGCCAGACCAAACGGGCATACGCCGCCTACCGGATGGCTGGTGAGTTCCATTACCGTATCGGCATCCAACATTTTGGCTTTGCCATCGAAAACATTGCGAATTTTGCCGTTATCGATACGGGTGTTACCGGCGGCCACGATCAAAAAGGGGTTCTCGCCCACTTTGAAAGCAAGCGTCTTGGCGATTTGTCCGGGCTCAACCCCATGGGCTTTCGCTGCCAGGGACACGGTCGCCGTGCTCTCCTCCAGCTCGATAATTTCGATATCAGGGGCATGTTCTGCTAAAAAACTGCGAGCGGTTAATAGGCTCATTATCGGCTCCTTAGACGGTGTAGTTGTAGGTTAACGTGCTTTGTCCAAGTCAGCCAATCCAGGTGCCCGCGTTAGCGGGCATTGCGCTTCTATTGCCTCAAGCGTAGTGATTGTGTCTTTTCAGCTTCCGCTTTAGTGTTAGTGACGTGTCTCCCTGATAACAACAATGAGGCGTCCCATGATGACTGGAGCAAATAAAGAGATGAGTGAGCCCGATAAACAACAGAACGAAAGCCGTCGGGTAAGTCATCCGGTCAGCCGCTTTCACATTCCTGCCCTGAATGAGCTGCCCGCCGATATTCGTGAACGCATTGAAGGCGTACAGGAGAAAGCCGGGTTTATTCCCAACGTCTTTCTTACTCTGGCGCACCGCCCTGATGAGTTTCGGGCTTTTTTTGCGTATCACGATGCGTTGATGGAAAAAACGGGCAACTTGACGCTCGCTGAGCGGGAAATGATTGTCGTTGCGACCAGCGCTGCCAATCAGTGCCAGTACTGTGTGATTGCGCATGGCGCTATTTTACGTATTCGCGCTAAAAATCCGCTGGTGGCGGATCAGGTGGCGCTTAATTACCGCAAAGCGGATATTTCAGCCCGACAAAAGGCCATGCTGGATTTTGCTCTGAAAGTAACTGATCAAGCCTACGCCGTAGGCGAAGACGACTTTACTGCCTTGGCGGAGCATGGCTTCGATGAAGAGGATCTGTGGGATATTGCCGCGATTACAGCTTTCTTCGGTATGTCTAACCGGATGGCCAATGTCACCAATATGCGCGCAAACGATGAATTCTATACCCTGGGACGTTAATGCTTAATGAAAAAGCCCCTGGCCGCATAGCGGTGCAGGGGCATACGTTCACAGCGTAATAGGACTTATAGCGCGTCGACGACCTCGTCGATCTGAAGTTTCAGGCTTTGCAGACCACCACCCGACAGGTACCAAAGTGCGGGCGTTAGCACTACCAGGCGAGTCTCTGACGCGCCTGCATCCGATAACGCCTGCTCTAGCGCTTGTGTATCGGCAGCATCGTTACCGATGGCTGCGCTACGATCCACTACGAGCAGTACATCGGGATTGATTTCACCAATGGCTTCCATGGTGAGTGGTGTAAATGTGCGGTTGCCGCGCTGTACGCTGGTGACGCTGTCCGGCATTTCCAGTTTTTTGATACCCAGCACATCGTGCACGACCGGATGCGTATTTAGGCCCAGATTGCCATCGTTATGGGTCACAACCAGTACGCGTAATGCTTCATCCAACGCCTCGCGCTGACGTTCAATATCGGCATGCAGCGCTTCAAGAGCTTCTTCGGCGCGCTCTTCAGCCTCTACTTTGCTGGCGATCTGACGTACGTTGTCATCAAAGGCAGCCAGGTAATCGTCACCTTGTAAGCTGGTATTCATCAGCGGTGCAATCTCTTCAAATTCAGCTTCCCAGTCACCCTGGCGGCCAGTGTAAAGGATAAGGGTTGGCTCGCTTTGCGCGACAGCTTCAAGATTAGGGTCGCGCAGGCCGCCAAGGTCGGTATAAGCATCAGCGTTATATTTTGAAAGGTAATCAGGCAGTACTTGCTTGGGAATACCGACTACCTGCTCGCTAGCGCCGAGTGCATCAAGCGTATCCAAGCTGCCTAAATCGAAGGTGGCGATACGCTCCTGAGCATGAGCAATGGAGCTAACAGCGGTGAAAATCAGCGATGCAGCAAGAACCTGAGACTTCATGGATATTCCTTTTATGAGAAGATGTTTTATATGAGATATGTTCTCATAGTCTCAAGGAAGCCCTGCTTTGTCTTTATCTACATGAGGAACAGCGCGTTGCGAAATTTGATACGCCGCTGAAGTGAAAAATAAAATGAATATAAAAAAATTAAAATAAAAAGCTTAATTTTAATCAATGAGGCCTGTGTCACTCCAGGGTAAAGGAGATTGCCTTGCTTGCCGGTGTGTTAGGTAGATGCGCTATTTTTATGAGATGACTCTCAATAAGCTAATGCCGGTGGGGTTAACGAAGTCATATGGCCTTTTAGCGAGGGCTTGCTTATAGGTAGTCTTTTTTTGTTATTTAATAATTAAGAGTTATTGCGTTATCGTTTTTAAAACTCATATCGAGACATTTAAAATGCTACTTATTGGTTGTTTTTAGTTATATCTAAGTTTTAAATTTTGCGTTGACGTAATGTGATTCAGAGTGTTTATTGGAAGGAGCAATGCTTCTCAATAGTTATATTAGATGATTTTTATTTAAATAAATGATATCTATTGGAAAAAAACGATACTCAGATGAATCAAGCCACTTTATTATTGTCAGTCGTGATGAGCTGTATGGTTTTTATTTTTCCTATGAATAATTTAATTAACCAGTTAACAGGATAAGAACTGGTGTCGTTAGTTTATGGCTGGCTGTGGCCATATATTAATTATACCTTCTTTTTAATGTTGACTAAGGTCGATGCACTATGCCCGTTTTGAATGCATTGGTTCAGTATGATGAAGATAAAGGGCGCGAAAGAATATCTTATACCTCCTTTCGTCGTCAGCGCCGCAATGTTTACATTTTATATATTCTTGCTTCGCTGTTGCTGTGCAGCCTCTTTGCTTGGTTACTTTACGAGCAGCGTCTGCAAGAACTCAATTCCGTAGAGTCTCACAGCGCTGCCCGGTCAAGCATTATCAGCGAGTGGGTGAAAAGTGTCTTCTCACAAAGTAATCAGGCGCTTTTAAGTGTTGATGAACTCGCTGATCTTCAGGGGATGCCCATTGAAGCCACAGCAGGACAAATGGTAAAAGCGCTAAATGATCGGCGTCACTATGCACCGTTAGTCCAAGGGATTAGTTTGCTTGATACTCAGGGTACTGTACTTGCCAGCAGTGGCAATAACCGTTATGAGGGGATTAATTTAAGTGATAGTGATTTCTTTAAGATCTTAAGCAATCCTGATAATAGTCGTCAGGAAGACGTAGTCACTCCGCTTCAATGGACGGGGGAGGAGCCTGCGTACGTACTTTATCATGCACGACGCTTAACCGATCAAACGGGCTCCTTTATGGGCGTAGCGGTGGCGAGCGTAGCCCCTCAAATATTTGCAGATACCATTAACCAAATGCAAATAGAGGCCGGTGAAAGTATCGCCTTGATTGACCCAACGCTTAGGTTAATCGCCAGGAACCCTGGCCTAGATGAGCACACGCAAATAGGGGCGCAGCTAGATGGACCCACCGTGCAACGTATTGTGGATAGCGGTCAATTGCTCTGGTCAAACACCATGTGGTCTTCTTTGGATAATCGAGAGCGTTTTTTTTGGATACAGAAAGTCCAGGGTTATCCGTTGTGGATAGTGGTCGGCATGGATATGGAACAGATTCTGGCACAGTGGTATCAGCGATTAGCTATTTTAGTTGGCATCTGGGCCTGCATTGTCGTACTCGGAGCTTGGGGAGTACATCATTACGTCAATCGGCTAAAACTCGCCTTGTTATTACAGTATCGCCTTCAGGAGCTTGAACAGGCACGCGCTCGAGCTCAAGCAGGAGAAGCCCATCTTCAGGCACTTATTGACTCTATTCAGGATCTGATTTTTGTTTTTAACACGCAAGATCGGATTACCTATATGCATGTATTGCATAATGAAATGACAATAAAGGGCGACACTGGCTTGATCGGGAAACACTATAACGAGATTCTTTCGCCTGATTTAACCAAACGCTTTAATGCTGTGTTCGAGCAGGTAAAGTGGCATCGCAAAGCCGTCACTATTGAATATCCGCTGATGGTGCTCAATGGAGAACTGTTTTTTCAGGCAGTGGTAAGCCCTCTGGTGCGTGCCGATGGCAGCTTCTCGGGTACATTGGTGGTGGCGCGGGATATCACGGAAGCGAAAAAGAGCGAAATAGAACTGAGCATTGCTGCGGCATCGTTTCAAGCCCATTTGGGCATTATTATCACCGATGCCCAAGGCACGATACTTAAAGCAAACCCTACGTTCACCCAAATTACCGGCTATGCCGAAGACGAGGTAATTGGTCATAATCCCGATATGTTTGGCGTGAGGCACCATGGGCCTAGCTTCTACCATCAGTTATGGCGCAGCGTAAAAAAATATGGGCGCTGGGAAGGTGAAGTGTGGAGTCAGCGTAAAAACGGTGATGTATTCCCCGAATGGTTGGCGATTAGTTCAATTAGTAATGCTGATAACCAATTGACCCATTACGTGGCGACCATCGTAGATATCAGTGAGCGTAAAGCGGCCGAACAGGAAATCCATCAGCTGGCATTTTTTGATTCTGTCACGGGACTTGCGAACCGTCGGCTGTTTATGGACCGCTTGGAGGTTGCGCTTAAAGAGGTGGTTCGCCACCGCAGCTATGGGGCGCTGCTGTTTATCGATATTGACCATTTTAAGCAAATTAACGATGTTTTGGGCCATCCCATCGGTGATCATCTGCTTAAGGGGGTCGCGCGTCAGCTCAGCCAACAGCTGCGTGAAAGCGATACACTGGCGCGATTGGGCGGAGACGAATTTGCGGTACTGATACAGTCCCTGGATAACGACCCGGTCAAAGCCGCACAGCTTGCAGAGCGCATAGCCCATAAGCTGATGGCAACAATACGGCGTACCAGTACGCTGATCGATCACTCCATCAGCGTGAGCGCCAGCATAGGCATTACGCTTTTAAGCCACTCGCCAACCGGGCAAGATGAGTACCTTCAGCAGGCTGATATGGCGCTCTTTCAGGCGAAGGCGAAGGGGCGCGACACGCTGTGCTTTTTTGACCCCGTGATGCAGGCCGCCCTGTTGGCCTCAATTCATTTGGAGCGCGATTTACGCCAAGCGCTAGTACTTCATCAATGGCAGCTTTACTACCAACTCCAGGTCGATATCAATGGGAATGCCATTGGTGCTGAGGCGCTGTTACGTTGGCAGCATCCAGAGCGTGGTCTCGTCTCTCCAGAAGAGTTTATTCCTTTGTTAGAGAGTACCGGCCTGATCAGTGAAGTAGGCGCATGGGTGCTAGAAAAAGCCTGTTACCAGTTGGCGCTTTGGGCGCAGAATGACCAGCTGTGTCATTTGACCATGTCGGTTAATATTAGCCCGCTGCAGTTTCACGATATTGAATTTATCCCCCATGTTAAGGCTATTTTTAACCGCTCCAAGGCCCCGCTTGAACGCTTAAAGCTTGAAGTGACGGAGTCGCTCTTTTTAGAGCCAGATGACAACGCGCACGATAAAATGCTTAGTTTAAAAGCGCTGGGCGTGCGCTTCTCACTGGACGATTTTGGCACTGGCTACTCATCACTTGCCTATTTGGCGCAGCTGCCATTGGATCAGCTCAAGATCGACCAAACTTTTGTGCAGCAGGTGCTGACCAGTAGCGCTAACGCGGCGATTGTCGAGAGTACTATCGTACTGGCGGAAAGCCTTGATCTGGAGATTATTGCCGAAGGGGTAGAAACCCGAGCACAGCAGGCATGGCTATTGGCCCATGGCTGCTGTGCTTACCAGGGTTACCTGTTTGGTCGTCCTGTTACGCTTGAAGAATTCGAAGCGCAGCTTGCTGCTGCATAATTCTAACTATTTTTATGCAGTTCTAACTATCTTGATGCACTGCCGAGGCGCCAAGCTGTGTCGCGAGTGTCTGGATATTCGGCACGGCGTTACCAAAGGCTTCAGGAATAATCACTTCCAGGCGAGAGTCCTGGCGCCAGGTGCTGCTGTCTATTTCCAGCGCGCCATCGGCACGGTTAAGCCGCTGCCAGCCGCTAGAGGTATGAAAAACCCCTTTGATCCGCGCCTGTCGGGGTAACTCTCCCAGGCAATGCGCTAAGTGATCGATATCAAAACACTCGTTCGGGTGCCAGCGTAAGCCCAGGCTTATATAGCCAAGAGCAGTGCCGGTTTCCTGCTGCGGCGCGCCCTTGGCCGGTGGAAAATCAAAAAAACCACCGTCAAGACTGGGCGGGGCAATAAGTGTGCGGTGCGCTTCAGGCATGGCTAACTCATGTGCATCACTTTGGCCACTGCCCGTTAAGCGCTCCAGCGGCAGGCTGCCGTTAGCGATCTGTTCAATCCATTTGCGTGGCGGCCAGAGCGCTTCAACAAACTGCTGGGCAGCTTGTTGCTGTTGGCTTGTGCACTGATCAAACATGGTAAGCGCCACGGCATCCGCTATGGCCAGCTGATCTTGAAACGTTTCGTGCGTTCGTGCACGCGGGTCGTCCAGGCGGCGAGGGTCTAACGTGGCAATAATATCGTGTACCTCGACCACATCATGGAAAGCTTCGCCACGTAACAGGTCGAGTAACCCCGCCGGATGACCGAGCCCCGAGGGTTCAATAATCACGCGGTCAGGTTTACTTCGTGCGAGCAGATTCACCAACGCCGCCTGGAGTACAAAGGCAAGCTGACAGCACAGGCAGCCACCGGGCAGGCCTTTGATAACGACATCGTCGCGCTGATCAAACATGGCCTGATCAATGCCAATTTGGCCAAACTCATTGACTAGAATGGCCCACTTTTCATCCGCCGGTTTTTGCTCAATCAGGCTGTGAATAAGCGTGGTTTTGCCACTGCCTAAAAAGCCGGTAATGATATGCACCGGCACTTTTTTTGACGCTGCCACGCGTTAACCTCCGGTCATATTCATAAAGCGCACGACCTGAACGTCACCGTCGGTCGTGAAGTGGTGGCGCTCTGGTTTAAGCGGTAGCGCGTTGACTATAGCTTCTTTGAGCCGCGCTATATCACCGGGGTAGCGGCGCATTACTGCGCGCAAATCGACCGAATGCTCATTGCCTAAACAGAGCAGAAGGCGGCCTTCAACGGTGACCCGGACACGGTTGCAGGTGTCGCAAAAATTGTGGCTGTGCGGGGAAATAAAGCCAACCCGGCTGTTGCTATCGGCCATTTTAAAATAGCGCGATGGGCCTGGGGTGGTTTCAGTCGTAGGCGTTAAGGCGTAACGCTTTTCAATCAGCGCTTGAACGTCATCACTTGAATAAAAAGTTTCCGCCCGGGAGTGGTCGGACACGTCGCCCAGCGGCATTTCTTCAATGAAGCTGATATCCAGCCCTTCATTACGCGCAAAATCGACCAGATCCAGCACTTCATCGTCATTGCGGCCTTTGAGAATGACTGCGTTCAGCTTGATGCGCGTAAATCCGGCTTCCTGAGCGGCGTGAATACCGTCAATCACACGCGCTAAATCCCCGGTGCGGGTGAGCTTCTTAAAGCGTTCAGGATCAAGCGAGTCAAGGCTGATATTGAGGCGACGCAGCCCGCTGGCATAAAGCCTGCTGGCATGTTTGCGAAGGCTGGCGCCATTGGTCGTCATTGTGAAGTCGTTAAGCCCTGGGAGCGCGCCTATTTCGTCCACAAGCTGCTCGATACCGCGGCGCACCAGGGGTTCGCCACCGGTCAGGCGGATTTTTTCCACGCCCAGCTCGGTAAACGCGCGGGCAATCTGGCTGATCTCCTCAAGCGTTAGCACCTGCGCACGCGGGAGAAAGGTCATTTCTTCACTCATGCAGTACACGCAGCGGAAATCGCAGCGGTCGGTCACCGAGATGCGGACATAGCTAACCCGGCGACCAAAGTCATCAATTAGTTGCTCGGTCATTGCCATCTCAAAAGTGGTTGAATGCAGACGATCTCGCCAGCTTGCGCACCGTCCTGATCCGCGGGTAGTTCGATCAGACAGTTAGCGGCGACCATCGAACTTAAAATGCCTGACCCCTGAGCACCGGTGGTGCGTACATGGAGCACACCCTGTGTATCGCTATGATAAACGCCGCGCAAAAAATCGGTGCGCTGGTAGCGGCTTTTAAGCACTTCATCAGCGACAGCGTATAGCCTAGGGGGCGGGGTAATGGCCAATGCCTGCAGGTGGTGTAATAGGGGGACTACAAACTGGTAAAAGGTTACCATGACAGCCACCGGATTACCGGGCAAGCCCATAAAGGGCGTGCGCGACTCGCCCAGCCAGCCACAGGCCAGGGGGCGCCCTGGGCGTAACGCTACCCGCCAGAAAGCCAGCTGCCCCAGTTGTTCAAGCGCTGCCCGGGTAAAATCAGCCTGGCCCGCCGATACGCCGCCACTGGTCAATACCAGGTCGCTCACTTGGGCGGCCTCTGAGAGTGCCGCCTGTATCGCCTGCGGGTTATCCGGAAGAATGCCTAGATCGATAACCTTTGCATTCTGCTCGGTTAATAAGCCCATCAGGGTAAATCGATTGGCATCATAAATGCTGGCGCTTTCGAGCGGCTCGCCAGGAGCCGTGACCTCATCGCCCGTGGAAAACAGCGCAACGGTTGGCTGCTTGATGACCGCGATACTGGCCACCCCTAGTGAGGCGAGCAGACCCATCGCGGGGGCATCCAAACGTTTTCCCTTAGCCAGCGCCATGCTGCCTGCCGCAATATCTTCCCCTGCCATGCGCACGTTCTGGCCACGCTTAACACGCTCAGGCGTATTGATTGTAAGGTGCTGGGCATGCTCGGTGAGCTGCTCGCCCATGATAACCGTGTCGGTACCCAGCGGTAGTGGGGCACCGGTGGTGATATGCACGCAGGCCCCAGGCGGTACGTGTGTGTCAAAAGCGCGCCCGGCGAGCGAGCTGCCGATAAGCGGCCATTGATGTTGAGGCGTATCGGGCCAGGCAAGTGCTACGCCATCCATCGCGGCATTGGTATTTTGCGGGACGTTAATTGGCGCTATAACGTCCTGTGCCAAGCGCCGCCCGTGGGCCTGACTTAAATCGATAACTTCACTGGGCAGGGGCCTTTCAATCAGCGCGGACAGCGCTTGGCGAGCCTCTTCCACACTTAACATGTGTTCGCCAAGCTCAAAGCAGGAGAGCGTCACAATGCCCCCTTGGGCGCCATCAGCTGCGCTTCCAGGCGAATTTTATCTTCTTGCGTATTCAGATTGGTAAAGGCATTTGGGCAGTCAGACATATCCACCTGGCTAAGTGCATGGCGTTTATACCACTGTTGGACTTTACGCTCGCCGCTTTTAAGCGCCATATGTAGATCATCAGCAAGCGCTGTGCGTATTAAGGCAACGGTTGGGTGAAGACGCTGGCCATCGAACGCCACTGCGATATCGGCGTTTTGGAGGCCTGCCAGCATTCTTGCGACCACGTTATCTGGAAGCAGAGGCGTATCGCAAGGAGCTATTAGAAGCCACGGCGTACTTGCAGCACACAGTCCGCTATAAATGCCCATTAACGGGCCGTGAAAGCCGGCTTCTACATCGCTGATCACGCGGCCAAATAGGCGGTAGGCATCAATATTGCGGTTAGCGCTAATCAGCAGTTCAGCGACTTGTCCTTCAAGCTTGGCGGCCGTATGGGCAAATAGGGGCAGCCCTGCAAAGGGCTCCAGGCCCTTATCGCGCCCGCCCATGCGGCGGCCTTCACCGCCAGCAAGCACCATGCCGGTTAACGCCTGGGTCGTGATCATCGGCATGCCTCCTGTAACAATGGGCGAGGATTAACAAGATTGGTCAATCAGCCGCGCCACTTCTAAGTGTAGATCCCTTATCGCTATGATGGCGGGCAGGGACCTTATTTGTCTATGCGTTAGATAATTGATGGTAAGCACGATGACCCATATCAATCAGCGGGTTCGCCTGCCTAGGTTATCTAAGTGAACAGCGCCGATAAGCGTTGTCTTTTGGTATGCTGCACGAAAGTTACTTTTCATACGGAGAACGCTAATGTCAGATTTTAACGAGCTTGATCAGGGTACCCGCACCGAGCTTGAGGCTGCCGCCTTTCGTCGCTTACTGCGCCATCTGGACGACAACAAGGATGTTCAGAATATCGATCTGATGATCCTGGCGGATTTTTGTCGTAACTGCCTTTCAAAGTGGATGGTAAACGCGGCGGAAGAGCGCGGTAAGTCGCTGGATTATGAAGCCGCCCGTGAATACGTTTACGGCATGCCCTACAGCGAGTGGAAAGAGCACTATCAGGCAAAAGCAACGCCTGAGCAGCTGGCCGCGCTGGAAGCCCGTCAAGCCAAGAAAGAATATCAGGAGTAAGCCTATGGAGCCGATGGTTGCGCTTAAAATAGCCATACTGACCATTTCAGATACGCGTACTGAAGAGAGCGATCGTTCAGGCCAACTGCTGGTCGAGTGTTTGACAGCAGCGGGCCATCAGCTTGCCGATAAGCGCATTGTGCCAGACGATATCTATCAGATTCGTGCGGTCGTGGCCCAGTGGATTGCCGATGCCGAAGTGCAGGTCGTTATTACCACTGGCGGCACCGGCTTTACCGGCCGAGATTCCACGCCGGAAGCCGTATCGGTGCTGCTGGATAAACGCATCGAAGGGTTTGGTGAACGCTTTCGTCAGCTAAGCGGCGATGAGATCGGCAGCTCGACCATTCAAAGCCGATGTCTGGGTGGGTTAGCCAACGCGACCGTACTATTTTGCCTGCCAGGGTCAACCGGTGCCTGCCGTACGGGCTGGGAGAAAATTTTGAAGGAACAGCTGGATAGCCGCCACAAGCCATGTAACTTTGCCAATCTGGTCATCCCTGGCCGAGGTCAGCATGGCTGATTTGCAGTCGATAAGTGCCGCCCTTGAAGCGTTGCTGGCCGGTGTAAACCCTGTTGAGGCTGAAAGCGTGTCGCTTGACGCCGCCGCTGGGCGAGTACTTGCCGCCGATGTGATGGCGACGTTGAACGTGCCGCCCTTTGATAATAGCGCAATGGATGGCTATGCGCTGCGTGCCAGCGATGCCGGCCAGTGGCTGCCGATTAGCCAGCGTATTGCAGCAGGCGCAAAGTCCGCCCCGCTTGCCCCTGGCAGCTGCGCACGGATTTTTACCGGCGGTGAGCTGCCTGAAGGGGCTGACTGTGTGGTGATGCAGGAGCGCGTCAGCGTTGAGGCTGACAAGGCCTTGATACCGGCGAATATCCCGGTGGATGACAACGTGCGCCGCCAAGGGCGTGATGTTCGTCAGGGCGAATGTCTACTCAAGAAGGGGCTACGCTTGGAAGCGGCGGCGCTCGGGCATTTGGCAGGGCAGGGCATCACCCATGTTAGCGTGCGTTCTCGCCCGCGGGTTGCGCTGCTCTCAACCGGCGATGAGATCGTTGACCCGGGCACGCCGTTGGCGCCGGGTCAGATTTATAACTCTAATCGGCCGATGTTAAAGCGTCTGCTTGAGAATTTTGGAGCTGACGTTGTGCGGGTAATGAGCGTGCCGGATGACTACACCCAGACAGTGGCGCTATTAACCCAGGCGGCCGCCGAGGCGGATGTGGTCGTTAGTACCGGGGGCGTAAGCGTAGGCGAAGAGGACCACGTTAAAGCAGCGCTTGAGCAGTTGGGGCAGATGGATTTATGGCGCCTAGCCATACGCCCAGGCAAGCCTTTGGCATTAGGCCGCGTGCCCCGGGACGATGGAAGTGAAGCTCGGTTTATCGGCTTGCCAGGCAATCCGGTATCGGGGTTTGTGGGTGCCTGGCTTTTTTTGCGCCCGCTTATGGGAGTGCTGATGGCCTGTCCCGCGCTTGCTGAGTTACCCGCGCTAACGGCGACGGCAAATTTTGATACATCGACCGGGCCGCGCCAGCACTATATGCGCGTTTCTCTGCGCTTCACGCCCGTGGGCTTAGTGGCCGATGCGTTTGCCGACCAGAACTCCGGTGTGCTGTCGTCGTGTATTGAGGCCGATGCTTTTGCGGTCATTCCGCCTAATGATCAGGTCAGGCAAGGCGATACCGTTAACTGTTTGTGGCTTGCGGTGTAAGCAAGTGTGCATCCAATAGCAGTACAAGCGTTTGCTGCTCAAAAGTAGCCCCGCACAAGGCAGCATGAGGGCGGCGTGCTTTCAAAAGTGGCGGCAAGGGATGTAGTTCGCTGGCTGCAAATGAGTGCAACGTCACCGGATGACTAACGCCTAATTGCCAACTACCCTCGGTGTCGTTAAGCGTGAGCCAGTGAGTGGCGGGCGCAGTATGTTGAAACAGTAGCGCGGCGGCCTCTATATAACGAGAGGCACGAGGCTGGTCTGACATACTCATGACATGGCGGGCTTCCAAGGCCGCCCGGAATGCCCCTGCGCTGAACAACACCATTGGCACAGCGCCTTGAGGTGCGCTATTACTAAGCAGCTCCAAAGGCATGGCTATCCCAGCCCGTCCTGATAAGCCTTGAACAAGGTTTCAGCATCCAGCAGTACGGCAGTGACGCCTTCGTCGAGTTGCCAAAGAGCGCTGACATACGGGCGCAGCGCACTTGAAAGCGTATCCGGTGGCGGTTGAAGCAGGCTGGTAGGCACATCGCATACATCATCTAGCTGTTCAATACGCACGCCGCTGCAAATGCCTGCTGCCGATACCAGTAAGATCATTCCTGGCTGGGTGCCGCTGGGTAAGGGTAAACCCAGCAAAACGTTGAGTTGAATGACCGACTCAATATGTCCGCGTAGATGCAGCACGCCTTCTGTCGTAGTGGGTAAGCCAGGAACAAAATACACGGGTTGATCATGGCTAATAATTTCTTTAACCACACCGCCAGGGAGCGCAAATCGTTGACCGGCTACTCTAAATAGCACCAGCTGTTGGCTAGGTTCTTCTACATCGACAATAGATACGTTTTCATCATGCTCGGCAAGCGCCTGCTCAAGCGTGAGGCTGCCGGGCTCATTCGCAGGCGGAGGCGTCATGATCTAACTCCTGGCTGGTCGTTACCTGGTTGCGTCCTTGACGTTTTGCGCGGTAAAGCGCTTGGTCGGCGGCTAAGCGCAGTGACTGGGTAGAGGGATGGGCGGGGAAGTCACTGATCCCAACGCTAAAGGTACAGCGAAAGCTCACTTCGCCAGCATAAAAATCCACTTGTCCAAAGTCATTGCGCAAGTTGTCCATTAATTTAACCGCTTGCTCGGTGCTTACGTCCTTTAGCAAAACGACGAATTCTTCGCCTCCATACCGGCCAATAATATCAGATAGCCGAAAGCGTGTTTTCAGTAGCCTTGCCAAGGTGATAATGACTTGATCACCGGCTAGATGACCATAGGTATCGTTCACTTCTTTAAAATGATCGATATCGATCATTGCCATGGCGTGTTGGCGGCCATTGCGGTGCGCCTGGATTAACGCTTTATTGATTAAATCAGTCGTCGTGCTGTGATTGTAAAGGCCGGTCATACTATCTTGGGTCATGAGCGAGCGTAGCAGGCGCAGGCGCTCAGCGCGCAAGTGGACCGCTGAAACGAGCTCGGCGGGTATGACAGGCTTGGTAATAAATGCCTCAACCCCCGCCGTCATCGCCGACATTTGCTTCTGGCTATCGGTTTCGCTGGAAAGATAAATAATCGGTAGGCCAACATGTTCGGGCTGCTGGCGAATAATGGTCGCCAGCTCTTCGCCCGAGCAAACCGGCATATACACATCCACCAGCATTAAATCGGGGCAAAAACGCTCAAGTGCACTGAGCGCATCGTTAGGATGATATACCTGCTGGACCACCATGCCAGCTTCTTCAAGCAGCAGCGCATGGTATTCGGCCGCCTCGCTCTCATCATCGACAATTAAAATGCGTAGCGGCTCTTCACTTATGGGGGAGGTGAGCTCATCAATTGCGAGCATCAAATCAAGAGGCTTGACCGGCTTGGTGAAATACCCGTCACACCCGGCACGCACCGCACTTAGGCGTGAATGGAAATCGCCGTGGCCGGATAGAACGATTGATGGTAACTGCTCCCCGGTCAGCTTATTTAAACTGGTTAACGTCTCGGTACCCGCCGTTTGGCCATGGGGAAACTGCACATCCATAATGACGGCATCGGGGCGGCGGGTCAGCACGGCATTAAAAAATGATTCGGTAGTGGCAAAGTGAACGACTTCATGGCCGAAGCAGCGCAAATGGTGCATCAGCGAATTAATATGCTCAGGTTCATCGTCACATAAATAAATAAGCCGTTGGCGTTTGCTGCGCTTCTGTTCAGGCTGGTGTGGGAATTCAACGCTATTGAGACCTGCCATAGCGGCTTGCTGACCCTGGTGGGTTTGCAGGTACACCAGCTCGTCTTTTAACTGGTTAAGAAGATTAACGATACGCGTATCAATGTCGGCCCTTTGAGGGTCAGTGGTCAGTGCTTCTTCTGCCTGCTCAGCAAACAGCGCAATACGCTCAAAGCCTAATGACCGTCCGGTTCCCTTAAGGCTATGGAAAAAGCGATGAAGATCAGGCGCAAGGCGTGACTCTGCCTCGCTTGATTTAAGGCTTAACTGCCACTGTTCAGTGGTTTTCTCCAATCGCGCAGGAAGTTGGTTGATAAAACGCTGGCGCAGTTGGTTAAGCTTTTCATGCAGCGAAAGGGCCGGTGGTGACATCAGGCTACCTGAGCAGTTGGGCGAACATCATAAGCATATCAAATGTTATCGACTAATGGCTGAATGCATGATTAATGGCTTGGGCTAACGTGCTATCGAGATTGTCATCTTTTTGTAAGCAGGCGGTTAAATGAGGATTATCCAGGGCGCGGGGTGGTGGCGCATCTCCGGTCAGTAAAATAAACGGTAGCGTGACTTCCTGCTCGCGCAGCATCTCTAAAAGGGCGAGTCCATCAATCAGCGGCATATGCATATCGCTGACGATAAGCTCGATATCAGGCGTACTGTCCAGTTGGCTAACCGCTTCCATGGCGTCGGGGGTTATCACTACTTCATGGCCTAACGCTTCAAGGTATGCTGCCGTAATTTCACCCGCCAATGGGTCGTCGTCTACGACCAGAATATGCATGTAATGCCTCATTTAAATGAAAGATAATACGCTAACCGAGTAAGGCTTTAAGCGTATCTACCAAGTTATTTTGGTCAAAGCTGCCTTTGACAATATATGCGTCAGCACCCACTTCGATACCGCGCCGACGGTCGGCTTCTTTTTCCCGCGACGTGATAATAATAATTGGCTTATGAGAATAAAGCTCGCTTTCACGCAGTCGGGCGGTAAGCGCAAAGCCATCCATGATGGGCATTTCAATATCGGTCAGTACGGCATCAAAGGGTTCCGCGAGCGCTTTGGACAGGCCGTCTCTGCCGTTTTCAGCCAGCGTTACCTGATAACCCCAGGCCTCTAACACGTCTTTTTCAATTTCGCGGGTATTCAATGAGTCATCCACCACTAAAATGCGGTGTGCCTGTGGCGAAGGCGTTGTTTCATAGGCAGTGCGCTGTGTGGAACGTCGACTGCGTTCAATGAGAGCGGGTACATGCAATAGGCTGATCAGCTCGTTACGCCCTTGGGAGACCATGCCAGAAACCAGGGGTAAATGGCGTAAATGTAACGGTAACGGTTTAATTACCATATCACGTTCGTCAACTAGCGCATCGACCATCAAGGCGAGCTTTTGATGACGTTGGTGAACTACAAGTAACAGCACTTCCGGCACTTGCGCTTGGGGCGTGGGAAGCTCGAGCAGGTCGGCCAGGGCAATGACTGGCACAAACTCATTGCGTAGGATCAGCGTGGTTTGCCCCGCAGCATCAATAAACGTCTCGGGCGAGCGTTTAACGAGTTCTGCTACAAAAGGCGCGGTGACGCCTAGGGTAAGGCCTCCAACGCTGATTAATAAAACGCGCATCATGGCAAGCGATAGCGGTAGACGCAGGGTGAAACGAGCGCCGTCCCCCGGTTCACTGCTTAACTGAATATCCCCGCTTAGCTCATCCACCACGGTGCGTTTAACCACATCCATGCCTACACCACGGCCCGAGAAATCGGTAATCATGGCTTTCGTTGAGAAGCCAGGCAGAAAGATCAAATCCAACGTTTCCTGCTCGCTAAGTGCCGCTAACGCTTCTTCGCTGATCAGTTGCTTGGTAAGCGCTTTTTGGCGTACCGCTTCTAAACAGATGCCCGCGCCGTCATCATGCATTTCAACGATCACCCAGCCACCATCCTGCCAGGCTTCCAGCGTCAGCTGGCCACGCGCCGGTTTGCCCTTTGCCTGACGCTCGTGGGGAGACTCAATGCCATGGTCGAGTGCGTTACGCAGCAGGTGAATGAGCGGATCTGACAGGCGATCAATCATCTGCCTATCAAGCTCAATTTCACTACCTCGTACCCGGCAGTCAACGTGTTTGCCCAATGAATGGGCAAGCTCTCTGGCCATTTGCGATAGTGGGTCAAACACAACGTTAAGGGGCAGCATTCGCATCTGCAGTGCGCGATCGTGGAGGTCACTCATCAAGGTGTCGTGGGCTAAAACGCTATCTTTTAGCTCGCGGTTAAACGCGTTAAACGGAGCCTGTTTATCCGCCGGTAATGTAGCGCTTAATTCACTCGCCTGGACCACTAGGCTGTGTAGGTGATGGTGCCCAGAAAGTACTTCGCCCATCAAGCGAATCACATCGTCCAGGCGGTCAAGACGCACGCGAACGGTATCGCTTAGGCGTAAATCAGCCGTGGCATTGGAACTCGCCCGTGTCGTTGAGCGGGCGGGCGCTTCCGTCAGTGGCGCTGAAATCTCTAGAGGTGGCTCAACCTCTTCAGATGCCCCCTCAGGCAGAGGCTGACGGTTACTGGCTGCCTGTTCAAGCGCCTGACAGAGCGCTGCATCGGCTTCAGGCAGCGATTCGGGCGCAGCTCCTTGAGTTAACTGATTGATCATGTCCGCCAGGCCGTCAGTCGCTTGGTTAAGCAGGCTGATGACCTGGGCATTGGTGGTTTGGGTGCCATCGCGCAGCGCACTAAGCAGCTCTTCCGTACTATGCGCAAGTGCTGTGATCGGAAAAAGCTTAAGCATCCGTGAGGAGCCTTTAAGCGTATGCGCGGAGCGAAACAGCTCGTTAATCAACTCCTGGTCGGCCTGGCCCTGTTCTAACGCATTAATTCCCTTGCGTAGACGGGGCAGGTGATCTGCGGCTTCTTCTATAAACCGTTGTATAAATCGCCGGATATCCAGTGCCATTAGCCCACTCCCTGTGTGGCAAGCATTGTGTTTAGGTAGCGCTTTGCTAAAAAATACGCATCGCCTGGAGGAAGAGGTGACGCGATGGTCTGTAGGCTACCGTTTGCAGTGGGCGTTTCATTGAGTAATCGGACAACCGTGCTATAGCCCTGCTGGCGCTGAATAGGGTCATCGGTTAGTTCGCCCTGACGAAAAAGCTCGGCTTTATAAAAATGCGCTGGCCAGCAGTCAGGGGCGACATAGATAGCCCGTTTGAAAAACGTGTAAGCCTCCTCAAACGCGTTTCGCCACCGCGCCACAAGCCCAGCCAGAAGCAGTGTGTCCACAGACCAGGGGTGTTGGGCCAACAGCTCTTCAAGTAGGTCGGCGGCTTCCTGAAAAGCATTTTGATTAAGCAGTTGGTGGGCACGTTGGAGCTGGTTACTAAAAGACGCATCTGAAGGCGACGGCACTTCTTCAAAAGCCGCAGGACTATTTGTAACAACAGTAATAGCCGGTGCTGTGTGGGTAAGTATTTGCCGTTCAGGCTCAACCCGAGACTCAATCTGAGGCTCAACACTGGACGGGAGAGCAGAAATTTTGAAAGGCTGAAAATAGAAAAGGCCTTGAGTCTGAACCAGTTCTAATACGCCTAAGTCGTTACCCAGCGTTTCCGTAACACCGCACAGCAGAATGCCTTCAGGGGCAAGCCGCTGATGTAAATGTTGTTGGATACGTCGCCGCGTTGGCTCATCGAAATAGATAGAAACGTTACGAAAAAGAATAACGTCAAAAGGGCCATGCGCATTAACGCTTTCAGGCTGTAGTAGATTAAAAGGGTGGAACGTTACCCAGGAGCGTAATGACTCGCAGATCTTATAATGGTTTTGATGATGACTGAAATAGCGTTGCTTGAGCGCCGGATGCAGTGCGCGAAACGCCAAGCCGCTATAGATACCCTGGCGCGCCTTGGCCAGCACTTGCTGGTCTACATCGCCTCCCGATAGGGTGAATAGCTGGGTGGCACGTTCGCCGTAGCGCTCAAATAGCGCCATTGCCAAGCTATAAGGCTCCTCGCCCGATGAACACCCTGCACTTAGAATAGCAAGCGGCGCGCCTTTCTCGGCCAAACGTTGGGGCAAGTAGGTGTCAACCAGCCAGTTAAGGGCCTTGGGCTCGCGGAAGAAGTACGTTTCGTTAATCGTCAGGTGGCTAATAAACGTATCAAACAGGGCGTCATCCAGCTCAAGCTTGGCGATCATTAAAGCTGCATCGCTTAGCCCCGTTATACTGGAGAGTATTTCAATGGCTTTGCTTAGCCGGGCTTCTGCGACACCTTCCAGCTGTAACCCACAACGCTTTAACACTAGCGCTTTAAACAGGGGCAGCGTGTTCATAACGGTGCTTGCCATAGAGGCTCGTTGCCGCGCACTTCACAAAGCAAGCGGTCAGGCAGATCTTCAAGAGCCAATATATGTTGAATGACGCCTGCGTTAACCGCTTCCTGATTCATGCCATAAATCACCGAGCTAGCTTCATCCTGAGCAAGCGTTTGACCGCCCGCCAGCTGAATTGAGCGCATGCCGCTTACCCCATCGCGTCCCATGCCCGTTAGAATTAGGCCTATCGCATCTGCTCCATATACGTTGGCAACGCTCGTCAGCAGTATGTCGCCGCAGGGATGATAAAGCGCATTGGCCGGGCTTTCCTGAAGCTGAAAGCGGTGTTGTGAGGTAACGCAGAGATCGCTTTCTGATGGCGATAAGTACACCCTTCCAGGCAGCAGGCGCTCGCCGTGCCGGCCAACACTGACCGGCATGGCGCATAGTGTTGCTAGCCACCGCGCCATGCCTTCAATAAACCCGTGGCTGATATGCTGGGCGATCACGATCGGGGCGGGAAACGTGGCTGGCAAGCGGTTAAGCAGACGCGCCAGGGCTTGAGGACCGCCCGTTGAGCAAGCAATCGCGATAATCCGTCGAAAACCTCGGGACGCAGTTGCATTGACGGCCGTCGTGGCAGTCCGCACCGGGGGTGGTGGGGTGGTATAGCGGCGGCGCAGCCGAGTAATTACTGCCACGCCTGATAATAGCCGCACCCGCGCCAGCAGCCATTCAGCATCGTCACTTTCCAGCATGGGCTTGGGCATGACCTCAAGCGCGCCCACCTCAAGCGCTTGATAAGCCGTTTGGGCATCCGCGCGATCGCTGACCACCAAAATTGGCACTCCTTTGGTGTGCATGATCTCTTCGATAGCGCTCATGCCGTCCATATCGGGCATGTTGAGATCCATGGTAATCAGCTGTGGTGATAAGCGTCGGGCAAGCTCGACGGCTTCAAGGCCGTTGCTTGCTTCGCCGACAATTTCAATATCGCCATCACGAGTGAGAATCGCGCGCAACACATCGCGAGCCACGCGGCTATCATCTGCAATCACAACCCGAATGGCTCTCATCGTGGCGTCCTCATGAGCGGCGTGAATTATCTGCTCCTTGTTGTGCCAGAGTAAACTCTTGTACCAACGAGTTGAGTTCCGCTGACATTTGAATCATCTCTTGGCTGATCTCAGTAATACTGCGTACCGATTGAGCACTGCGGGAACTGGCCATATCAATATCGCGCAGCGCAATGACTACCTGATTACTGGCGGTTTTTTGCTGCTGCGTGGACAGCGATATCTGCTGAGCCGCGCTGCTGGTCTGGCTTGCTGCCTTGAGCAGGGCATCTAGATCCTGCGCGGTACTCATGCTGACTTCAACGCCTTCTTCAATAGAAGAGGCGCCTTTCTCAGAGGCCACCACCAAACGGTTGATGGCGCTCTGGATATCGTCAGTGTGGCTCTCGATCTCCTGGGTGGAGTCCGTCACGCTATCTGCTAAGCGGCGAATTTCACTTGCCACGACCGAGAACCGGCGGCCTGACTCACCGGCACTTGACGCTTCAAGTGCTGCGTTAAACGCAATTAGCTTGGTTTGGGCCGCCAGTGTATTGATCAGCTCCATCACCTTGTTGATCTGTTTAGATTTGGCGCCTAACGCGACAATTTCCGCCAGGCTATGCTCGCTGTCACTACGTATATTCTGCATTTTTACCTGCAGCAGCTGCATGGCCGTGCTGCCTTTACGGCTACGCTCAAGGGTGTGATTGGCAACGTCTACCACCGACTGGGAATGATCGGCAATTTGGGTCGACGATGTGGAAAGCTCTTCCATGGTCGAGGTGATCTCGGCAACCGATGAGGCCATTTCTTCAACGGCGGCGGCCATGGTCTGATTGGCTTCATGGGTAATGTCGCCGCCATGAACGCCTGACAATCCGGCCGTTTGAGCCAGTTGGTCAGCTACTCGCGTCAGCGCATGAGCATTATTGGAAACGGCCAGAATCGCCCGTGATAAACGCTCTAACAGCGCATTGGTTTGGTTGGCCAAATCACCAAGCTCCGCTCGGTCGTCCGTTTCAACACGCCGGGAAAGATCCAGGCTATGAGTAATTTGCTTTAACTGACGCTGAAAGTGAATAAGCGGTCGAATGAGCCTGCCGGTGAGCGGGTAGAGGATCACTAGGCCGATCAACAGGATTAATAACCCAATCCCTGTTGAAGCTAAAAAGCGCTCACGGGAGGCTGTTAAGTACTCTGACTTGGAGACTTCCACCTTTAAGTAGCGCTGTAGCTGCGGCAGCCACACCGTACTCATCAAATAGACATGGTTGTCGCGTTCAATCTCGTACACCGTTGAGGTATTGCCCTGTTGTGCCAGTTGCTCAGGCGTTTGGCTACGCAGCGCCTCAATATCGGTTTCATCGCTACGCACCAGCAGTTCGCCTTCAGCGTTTAGCAGGGCAGCACGGCCCGTTTTTCCCAGACGGAAGTTTTCAATCAGAAGAGCAAGGCGTGACAAATCAAGACCTGCGCCCGCTACCAGCAGCGGGCGGCCATTGACGGCGTTTTGAGTGCTACGGAAGTTCAAAAAGACAAAGGCCTCCTCTGTCGAGAACGTGTCATTGTCTAAATTCAGCTCAAAAAGTTCCCCGTTGTCAGTGAACTGATAATACCAATCGTCGGCGCCTCCAGTAGGCTCAAGGGTACGCTGTAAAAACTCGCCATCACGATACTGAAAGTAGTAGCCACGGCCCTGGTATTGCGCGGCAATAAACAGAAGTTCGGTACCCAACTGGTCCATCATGCGCGATAGATAGATTTCTACTTCAGCCTGACGCTCTTCTGGAAAACCGTCACGCGTCCACTGCTCGATAAAGTAGCTATTGGCCAGATTCTCGGAAAGCGCCAGCGCAGGGCTTAAATTTAGGCTGAGGTGGGCTGCAAGGCTTTCTGCCTGAGCCGGCAATTCTTCGTTGATAAGTGCATCAAGGCGCGCCTGACCATAAGAGCGAGCCTGCAGGTAAAGGGCAACCAGCATTGCCAACGCTAGTACTGTCCCAAAAGAGATAAAAAGCCTTAGCCGCAGAGGCAAAGATTTCCAACGCGCCGTCATTATCAAAATTGCTCCCAGTTGGCCGATGCCCGTCAGGGCTAAGTAGGCCTAATAGTACCGCGGATGAGCGGTGTAAGGGGTAGAGGGTGGGATATTGTAGTAATGATTTCAGCGATTTTTATGAATATTGTCTAGTTTTTGTATTAACGCTTTTTAACCTGAGAGGTTATATTTTTTATACAAGCTTTTGCATAATTTTTTTAAAAAAGTAATGTCTTAATATTAATTAAGTATAGGTGGCCTTAATTAATGGAAAGCTGAATTAACTTAAGTTATTGAAAATAATTGTAAATATTTTTTAGATTTCTTGAGGTGTATTGCTGGTTTTTTTGACAAAAATAGTACAAAAACGTATTCTGCGCGCCAATGGAAATGATAATTCTTGCTAAGGAAGCAGCATGTTGTCACTCACTTCTAGCACATTATTTAGCGTGCTGCGCGATATTGCCTCGCGTCACTGCCCGGCACATACGGATATGTTGCCTTCAGCGGGTACGCCCGAGCGCAGCGGACTGGTTAATGCCGTTCAGCACTTTTTCGATTTATCCGATGGTGAACTACTTACCGATGCGTCCATCACCCTGGAGGAATGGGCCAATGCGTTAAGTGAAACCGCATGTATTAATCGCCTCAATTTATTTGATACCGTTGCAGGCGGCGCCTTTAGCCATAAGTTACAGCACCAGTATGTTCATGAGGCGGAATCACTGACTCAGGAAGTGAAAGCGCTCCAGGCATTATTGGATGCCGAGCCGCGCGCGAACCGCACGCTGGTCAGCTGGCTGCCGCTGCAAACCGTTTTCGGCTTTATGCTGGGCGCACTTTTACCTCAGGAAGCCGGTTTTAAAACACGCTCGCTATTTGATCATGCCGATGCGCTGTGGGACCTGAATGCGGGCGATATCGTGGTGACGAGCAGTGACCGCTGGCGTCAACTGGCGCAGCGCCTGCCATCGTTACCCGCCAACATTACCGCCGTAACGACCGCCCCCTTGGATAAGGAAACGCACCAGACGCTGGTTTCTCAAGGCGTTGCACAAATCGTTGAGCTCTACGGTCAGCCTGAAACAGGCATGCTGGCTATGCGTATCTCTCAGGCCGCACCTTTTGAACTCTTGGCGCATTGGCACCCCACAGAAAGTGACGATGTCCTGCTGCAATTAACCCAGCAGGGCGTGCCCAAAGAGACAGTGCTTTCGGTACCACTTTGCTGGGTGGGCGCACGGCATTTTTCAATGGCGCATAAACATGACGCGGCGCGGCTAGCGCCTATTAGGCAGCTATTTGAACGCCCTGGACAATTTACTCCCCAGGGCGCCGACGCGGCGTAGGTTTTCCTTTAGGGTATCAATAGCGCGTCATACGATGGCGTGGGGCACAAAGCAGGATGAATCCTTGGTAATCCGCCCTACGTCTTCCCGCACGCCGATACCACAGGCCCTGTCACCTACCACCCAACTGCCGATTAAGGCGTGATGATTACCAAAGCGTGGCATAGGGTGGTAGGCCTGACGAATCCAGGGGCTGTCAATATACGGGCCGTCTACCGCTTCGCGCTGGCCCTCCGGTGTTAACAGCTCAATATTGCTGCCTTCGCGCGAAAAGAACGGCTTGCGCACCCAGCCAGGTGGCAGCGGTGCGGCGTTCTTCTCTTCAAAGTAGGCGGGCAAAAGATTGGGATGGCCTTTAAAGTGCTCCCAAAGCAGCGGCAGAATACCTTTGTTGGAGAGAATGGCTTTCCACGGTGGCTCGAACCAGTGGGTTGCCAATTGCGGTATTTTCTCGCCAAAGGCATCATCGGCAAGCTCCTCCCAGGGGTAGAGCTTGAACAGCGCCTGAATAGGCTGGTTATCCAGATCGACAAAAAAGTCGTTGCCGCTCTGGTAACCAATATCTTCCATGAACACAAACGGCGCCGTAACGCCCGCCTGTACGGCGACATCCTGCAGGTAGTGGACGGTTGCCCGTTCCTCAATATTGTCCTTGATGCATGAGAAGTGAAGCGTTCGGTCTTCAAGGCGGTCGCCAATATGCGCCATCGCATTGATCAATCGCTCCTGAATGGAGTTATATTGATCCGCACGGCGCGGGATGATGCCCTGTTGAATCGCTTGCTCAAGCCACACCCACTGAAAGAACCCCGCTTCGTAAAGCGAGGTGGGCGTATCGTAGTTGAGCTCGAGCAGCTTGGCGTGGCCTTGGCCTGAATAGGCAAAATCCATCCGTCCATAAAGGTGCGGCTGACCGGATACCCACGAGTCATGGATGGTATCCCACATGAACTCCGGCAGGGCCAGGCGTTGCATCAGCGCGTTGGAGTGGCAAACCCTGTCCACAAGCTCCATGCACATTTCATGAAGCTCTTCGGTAGGCGCTTCGATATCCCGTTCTACCTGTTCAAGCGTAAACTGATAGTAAGCGCTTTCCTTCCAATAAGGCTCGCCGTCAATGGTATGAAAATGAAACCCCAGCTCATGAGCCAGGGTTTTCCAGTTGGGGCGTTCTGCCACGTCGATTCTAAGCATGTGAATATCCGCTGCGGGTCACGAACCCCAACCCCCGCGGGCAGAGGAACGTGAGCCGAAGCCGCTGCGCTGTGTGGCTGACTGACGGTTCTGCATGGCAGAGGTACGCATGGTCTGCTGGCGCTGACTGACACGCTGGCTAGCCTGATTGTTGGCGGTATTCCAATTGCCCTGATTCTGGCGGTTGCGATACACCGGCTCCTGATAGACACCACGGCTGGTGGCGCCACTGCTTGAGCGCGACATCATATTGCCGACCATATAGCCCATCATCGCCGGCATAAACCAGCTGCCGCCGCTGCTGCCGGTCGCCGCCTGGGCCTGCTCTTCGCTGGGCGCGACGCAAGCACCTTCGCCATGCTCTGCTTCACAGGCTTCAAGCGTATTGAAGCGTGGCACTTCCTTGATCGACGCTTCGTAGGCTTCTTCGCAGGCGCTCTGGGTATACACATCGGCGGCTACGCACTCATCCACGCTCTGGTAGCTGCGTGGGCTATCGAAGCTGACATCGGTGGTCTGTTCCGGCTGGCCACAGGCGGTAAGACCGAAGGCACTAGCTCCCATCATCGCCAATGACAGGCGGGCACTGCGTTTGCGACGAGGAAGGTGCGGTGTCTGATCGTGATTTGCCATCTGTAAACTCCTTACCACGTCATCGAGGCTGCGTTGATCAGGCCTACCGCAATCGATACGCTGCCGACCAGAACGCCGTATGCCATATGGCCTTCGGTAATGTGCAGTGAAAGACTTTCCCCCTGATTTTTCAGCACCATTTTCAGCCCGAAGAAGGTGGCTAACTGAACGCCGAACGCGATGATGCCCCACAGGATGAAATCGATGAAGCTAACGGAGTTCGCCATGGCGCTGTAAAGCGGCAGGGTGAAGCCTAGAATCGAGCCCGCATAAGCGGTAGCGGCCGCGGCGTTACCTTCACGAATCAGTGTCCATTCGTGGTGAGGCGTAATCCGGCTATAGCAGTACATGAACGCCACGAGAAGCACCAGCGCGCCAATCAGATAGCCCAAGAAGTGGGGGAGGCCTTGTAAATACAGCATGTGTAGGATCTTCCTTGGTTAAGAATAAACAGTGTAGATGGCTGGCGCCGTTTAAATAGCATCAATGTCCACGGAGGTAACATCAACCCCCAGATTCTGCACCAGCATGAAGCCGCCTTCGCCGTCATTTTCAGCATTCAGCAGCACGTATTCCATGCGCTCAGAGCCTTCAATCTGGCGCTCGTAAAGCATGGCATGATGGGTAACGCTACGCGTCATGACGCTTTCCGTGGTCATTACCTGCTCTTCAAGCAGCACAGGCGGCGACCATAGGCTCGCTTCATCGCCCCATACACGCTGATACTGACATTCACGCCCGCTTGTGTCAGTTGCTTCAACGGTGATGGACTGCGCGCCAAGTTCGCCCGCTTTCTTGTCATCTGCGTTGATCAGCGCATCAAACTCGACGTCCGAAAGATGGGTGACGCGATAAAAATCAAATAGCTTGTACTCGACCACCTGCTGGTTTTCGACATTGGCCTGCAGCCACGTATCGTTATCCAGATAAAAGCGCACCAGGTGAGCGCCCTGGCCCAGATCTACATGGCCAACGGCCGCCACATGGTGGTAGGGCTCGCTGGACCAGCCAAACAGGGTGTCCGGAAACGCGCTAAGCTCGGCAAGTGCAATCTTGACGCGGCCATCAAGGCGTAGCCCTTCGAAATCTTCAGACGTCATGCCCAGCGGCAGGCCCGCATTGAAGGTCGCTTTACTCTCGGCTTGAGCGGTATCATCAGAGGCGCCAAACAGGCTTTTCAAGGTTTTGAACATCAGGTAACTCTCCCCAGAGCAGACTGAAACAGAGCGACAAGATCATCTTCGCTCAGGCGTTGATCGCCCATATAGTAGAGGGTATCACCTGCCGTCACCGCGAAGTCGGCAGGCGGATTCAATAGTTGGCGTTCATCGCTTGCCGGGCGCCAGACGCCTAGCAGCGTCACGTTGTTGTCCGCTTTCGCCTTTGCCATCAAATCGCCGTAACGCACGCTCTGCTCGCTGGGCAGGGTGGTGGGTAAACAGGCCTGAAACTGAGTAGCTCCCTGGCCGATGGCCAGCAGCTCATTGACCACCCGGCTGATCCCCGCGTCAGTTGCCGAGCGCACCAGCATTTCGATAGAGAGCCCTTGGGTACACTCGATACCCGGTAGCGTGCGGCGCAACATGCTGGCAGTCGAAGGGTTGTCGCAGTGCGCTACCATATGGCAACCCGGCGATTTCTGGTCGTACACCGAAAGCGCGATAGTTGCCACGCGCTCATCGACCTTGTCGTAGATAATGATGCGGCTGGCGCCCTTGATACCTGCCCGATTAAGCAGTTCGGCGTCGGAGAAGCTTTCGCCCTTGACGAACTTGATACTGCCGGGCAGCGGGTTATCGATATCGGCGGCCACGCACAGCACGATATCGTCCGGCAGGTTAGGATCCGCCTGAAGGATACGAATGATATTGGCTGTTGGCTCACCGTGCCAACCGATCACGAGCGTATGGCCGGTAAGGCCGTCATAGTTCGCATTACCCTGCACCAGCGTTCTCCAGGTTGAGCTAATGTTGGCCGTTGCCTTGCCGATAAACGCAGCAAACAAGATGATGCCGCCGGGAATTACCCACAGTGTGGCTGCCCACTGGCCAATTGGTGTTTGAGGGCTGAAATCACCATAGCCCACGGTAGTCGTGGTGGTGACATAAAAGTACATCCACAGCCGAAAGGAGCTTGCCACTACTTCATCGGCAACGGCCATGGCAGCCCAGGAAAGCGCCGAATGCCCGATAACCATCAAAAACAGAAAGGTCCAACTGACGCTGATGGTGGATGCTTGAAGCGCCTTTAGAAGACGTACAAAAATAGGCACTGCTCGCTCCTTGAGAACAGGCCCGCCGCTTGGGCGGGCGCTATTTTAGTTACGCTTGTGGCGTATTCTTTTTGGCTTTCAGGCGGGCCAGCACGTCTTCGGCCTTGCGGTCGCTTGCGCCAATACCGGCGGCCTTCAAACGTGCGTCGAGCGATGAACCACTCTCCTCAGCGGCCATCTGGTCGGCGGCCTGCATCTGGGCGGAGTTAAGCTGCTGGCGTTCACGAATACGCTCGAGGGACTCCATGGCACTGCCCATGGCGCTGTTCTGGCCCGAGTGGCGCGCCGCCACGGCAGACTGAGCCTTCTGTGCAGATTCAGTCGCCTTCACCACGCTTACCTGCTGTTTGAGCTGGCGCAGCTGGTTTTCGGTGTTACGAATGGCACCGCGCAGGTTCTCGATGCTGGCATCGTACTCGCTGACGATATTACGCTCGGCGTCGAGTTCTTCCTGCATGGCCACCATGCGCTCGGCGACTTCCACTGCGAGTGCTTCTTCGCCTTTGTCCAGTGCGGCCTCAGCGCTCTGCTCAAGCTCGCTAATCTTGCCTTCCAGCGTGTCGGCTTTATTGCTGTTCAGCTGACGCTGGCCCATCAGGCGTGCCAGTTCGGTCTTGGACTGCTTGAGATGATGTTCGGAATCACGAATTTCCTGATCCAGAATACGCAGGGCCTGAGAATCAACGACCGCCTGACCGGTTTCATTGGCTTTACCGCGTAAGGCCGTCATGATTTTACTTAACATAAGAGTTGCTCCTGAAAAGCGTATTAAGATGAAAAATGGTTAAGAAAAGTGTTCCTGAATCAGACCGGCGACTTCCATGGCGGCACTGGCCGTTGCGTGCAGTTCAGCGCAAATGGACGCCAGTTTTGAGTCGCCAAATAGCTGGCCATAGGCCACGTAGAAATCACGCCCATCAATAGCGACGATGCCGACAGATGCCAGCGGTAGGGCGAGGCCTTGGCGCAGCAGCACCTCATTGAGCTCGGCCTGGTTGCTGACGCTGTCTACCGCCGCAATCGCCGTCATGGCAATCCATTCGTTGTCACTACGCGACAGGGTCAGGGTTAGATTGCCGTAATCGTGAAGTTCCCAGATCAGAGTCTGGTTGGCCTCGTCCAGGCTGAGGTTGGCATCCGGCCACTCAAGCTCGCTGGTATCGGGTTGTGCGGTAGCTTCGGTAACAAAACGATAAAGATCGGCGGCAGACCGCGCGCCGATGTCATTTGAAGTTGTCAAAACAGCAAGCTCCTTATGCAAAGTGAAATTTAGTTTAGCATCAACGCTAAATAACCTTCTAGCGAAGTACAACTCATTGCGATTTCGGCCAATGAATACACCTTGAGGTAAGGCGTCGGTCATGGTCTTGGACAAGTCGCGGTTTTCATCACGCTGCCTGTACGCTACCACGCCTCGCCTCTATGCTGGCTAATATCGCATGGCGGCTAATAACACATGATGGCCCAAGGTGAACCATACTGACCTAAGTGTGTTTCAAAAGCTGAAGTGTGTTTCAAAAAGCTGACGTTTGTTTCAAAGATAGAAACCCCGGCACCCGCTTGTAAGACCTGAGGGGCAGGTATGAGTTCTATCCCACCGCCAAGATCTTCGGAGTAACGTATATGCAGGATGCTGGACAAGGCCACACCCCCATTTGGGAACAAACGCTTGGCCATTTTGGCGATTCACTTGCCCGAAAACCCATGCCAGGCTGTGGGGCCGCAGCCAGCGTGACTGCCGCCTTGGGCGTGGCGCTGATTCTCAAGGGGCTGCACCTGAGTCAACAGCATGAGACAAGCGAGACCAGACGCGCTCTGCTTGATGAAGGCGAGCGCTTAAAAGAGCAGCTTGGCCCCTTGGCCGATAAGGACATTGCGGCATTTGAAGGATTGATGGCGGCATTTCAGATGCCCCACCATGACGAACACGAAAAAACGGCCCGATGCAGCGCGATTCAGCAAGCCGCCGCCACGGCGGTCGACGTGCCGCTACAAACGGCACGGCTGTGCCAGAAGGCTCTGAGCCTGTGCATCCGGGCGGGTGGGTGCAGCGAGCAGCAATTTGCCAGCGACACCCGAGCCGGGGGAGAGCTGCTGGCTGCGGCATTACGCAGCGTGCTGCTCAACGTTGAAGCCAATATTGACTCTCTGGGCAGCGAAGCAGAAAAACGCCGCACTCAAGAAGCTCACGATGAGCTCAAAGAGCAGGCGGCGTTGTTAGTGGCTCGAATCGCTAGGTGAAGCGGGATTAAACTGAGCGGTATGTGTCAGCAAAGCGCTTACGCAATTCGTTTTTCTGCACCTTGCCCATGGTATTGCGCGGCAGCTCCTCGACAAAAAAGACCCGTTTGGGCTGCTTATATTTGGCCAGGCGTCCTGCCAGGTGATCAAAAATCGTGGCCTCATCAAGCGTCGCGCCCGCCTGGCAAACCACAACCGCCGTTACCCCTTCGCCAAAATCAGGATGCGGCAAGCCAATCACCGCCGACTCAACCACCTGCTCCAGCTCATCGATAAGCTGCTCCACCTCCTTGGGATAAACATTGTAGCCCCCAGAAATCACCAGATCCTTATCGCGGCCCACGATATGCACATAGCCCTGGGCGTCACGCATGGCCAAATCGCCGGTGATGAAAAAGCCGTCATCGAGCAGCTCTTCCCGGGTTTTCTCGGGCATTCGCCAATAGCCGATAAACACGTTAGGCCCGCGGACCTGAAGAATGCCGATGTCGCCTTCATCGACTTCCGCGCCTGACTCCCGATCGATAATTCGAATATCCACACCGGGCAGCGGCATTCCCACGGTGCCCGCACGGCGCTCCCCTTGATAGGGGTTGGAGATATTCATATTGGTTTCGGTCATGCCGTAGCGCTCTAAAATCGCATGGCCGGTCTTGGCTGCAAACGCTTCATGGGTTTCAGAGGTCAGCGGTGCCGAGCCCGAGATAAACAGGCGCATGTTTTCCGCCGCCTGCGGTGTTAATCGCGCGTCCTGAACCAGCCGGGTATAGAACGTGGGCACACCCATCATCACGCTACCATGGGGCAATTCCTCAAAGATGATATCGGCATCAAACTTGGGCAGAAACAGCATGTTGGCGCCAGCCATCAAGACGACATTACACGCCACAAACAGCCCGTGCGTATGAAAAATGGGCAGCGCATGAATCAGCCGATCATCGGCACTGAAGTGCCAGGTTGTTACTAACGTTTCAGCATTGGACGCCAGGTTGCGGTGAGTCAGCATGGCGCCTTTAGAGCGCCCGGTGGTGCCGGAGGTATATAAAATCGCCGCCAGATCGTTTTCGCCCAACGTGACGATCTCCTCACAGGGCGCTGAGCGAAGGGATGTTTCCATCAGGCTGCCATCCGCCGCACTACCCAGCGTTGCCACCGCCGGGCAGCCGGTTTCAGCGGCAAGTGCTTGTGCTTCATCTTCTAGCTTGGGGCGGCAAACAAACAGCGCAGGTTCGGCGTCGTTTAAAAAGTAGCGAATTTCATCGCCGGTATAGCCGGTGTTCAAGGGCAGATAAACGCCGCCAATACGCAGGCAGGCCAAGTAAAGCAGTATTGCCTCAGGGCTTTTATCTACCTGGACGGCAACGCGGTCGCCTTGTGTCACGCCCAGCTCGGTCAAGGCACCGGCAAGCTGGGCGCTTATGTTCAGCGCATCGGTGTAACTATAGTGGCGGCCTTCACGAGTGGTAATAAAGTCAGCGTCGGCGCGCTCGCGCATCTTGGCGGCAAAGGTTTCAAACAGGTTGTGGTTCATTTGGCGGTCTCTCCCTTGGCCAGCTTGCGGGCGCGACGCGCAAGGTCACGCACTTCATTTGAGCAGGCAACGGTGCCCTTGGCGGTATAGTTTTCGTGATTGCGTTCAATGTCATCAAGCACATATAGATAGTTGACCATCAGCCCCGCCGCTTGCTTGACGCCTTTGGACGAGATATCGCCCAGCCAGTTGATGCGATGCAGTTCAGCGCCGTTGCCCAGGTGAAAGCGGGCGACAGGGTTGAGAGGCAAGCCCTTGGCGTTTTTGGCTTCGATCAGATAGCGGGCGGCCAGAGGGCGAATAATGGTTTTCAGGCGTTCTTCGCGTACCGCATCGTGGTGCCAGTCGGGCGTTTCAAGCTCACCCAGCGTGCTGCGCAGGGTTTCCGGCCACTGCTCATCCTCACGCTGCTCGGTGAGCCATTGGGCAAACCCGGGAACCGGCGACAGCGTGACGAAGTATTTAAGCTGAGGGAGTTCTTGTGAAAGCTCCTGTACCACCTGCTTGATCAGAAAGTTACCAAACGAAATGCCGCGCAGGCCGGTTTGGCAGTTGCTGATCCCAAAGAAGGCAGCCGTATCGTCATCTTCGGGATCAGCGCCGTTTTCTTCACCCACCAGAATCGGTTGAATGCGACTCGGCAGCCCTTTATGCAGGGCCACCTCGACGAAGATCAGCGGCTCGTCGCCAATCGCCGGGTGAAAGAATGCAAAGCAGCGCCGGTCACGAGCATCCAGCCGTCGACGTAGGTCATTCCAGTCCTGAATCTCATGCACCGCTTCATAACGGATGATCTTCTCAAGCACAGAGGCTGGCGTGTTCCAGTCGATTCGTTTAAGCATTAAAAAGCCGCGGTTAAACCAGGAGCCGAAAAGGTGCGCAAAGTCGTCGTCGATAGGCCCCAGTTCGGGCTGCTCGCGCAGCAACCCCAGCAGGTCTTCGCGCATCTTGACCAGCTCATAGGTGCCGTCGCGGGCCAGGTTCAAGCGCCGAAAAAGCTCCTGACGGCGCGGTTCGCAGGCGTCAAACAGGGTTTGTAGCGTGTAGTTGTCGCGGGCTTCTGAGTAGGCCGCATAGGCTTCATCAATTTGCGCAGCGTCGGCGGCAAAGTCGCTGGCCAGGCGTGCAAAAAAGCTGGCTTTTTCTGCGGCTGATAAGCGTTGGTAGATAGCTAGCGCCCGGCTTGCCAAGGCAATGCTGGAAGCTTCGCCGTCGCTTGCCAGAAGCGCCTGACAGGCACTCACCAGATGATCATGGTCCGGAGTAAGCGCCCCTGGGTTGCGGCGCCGTAACAGTGCATCACGCTGAGTGATATTGTTAAAAATCTCCTGCAGAAACATCATGTTCATGGCTCAGCTCCTTAACCCATTATCAAGTTGGGTAACCACAGCGCGATGCCCGGGAAGAGGCACAGCAGCAAGATGCCCAATACCATGCACAGCGCGTAGGGCAGGCTGCCCATCAGGATGTCGCGCAGCGAGATATCTGGTGCGATGCCTTTGATAATGAACAGGTTCAGCCCCACAGGCGGAGTGATCAGACCGATTTCCAGGTTGATGGTCAGGATTACGGCGAACCAGTAAGGGTCAAAATCGGCGGCCATGATAATTGGCAGCAGAATCGGCGCGGTCATGACGATGACTGCCACCGGTGGCAAGAAGAAACCAGCTACCAGTAAAAAGAGATTAATCACCCCCATTAACACCCAGCGGTTGACCTCCAGGTCGGCAATGGCGGCGGCCACCGTCTGAGTAATAAACATCGAGGAGAGTGCGTAGGCAAATACTTCGGCGGTGGCGATCACCAGCATGATCATCACACTTTCGCGCAGCGAGTCGCGCATGATCAGTTTGATCGGGCCCAGCTGCCACATGCGATAGATTAAAATGGCCAGCGCCAGACATAAGAAGGCGCCTACACCCGCCGCTTCCGAGGGTGTCGCCACCCCGCCGTAAAGCGCAAATAAAATGCCCGCCACCACGCCTAGAAAAGGCAGAACGCGCACTAACGCCTTCAAGTTGCTATCGACGTTGTGTTTAACCGTCTGCTTCAGGCGCTCGGCAGACTCCGCCAACGGGTTGTTATAACCACCGGCCATTTTGCAGGCGATCATCGTCCAGATCATGAACAGCCCCGCGAGCATGAAGCCCGGCACCACGCCTGCGATAAACAACCGACCGATTGAGGTTTCGGTAGAAATACCGTAGATAATCATGGTGACCGATGGCGGAATCAGAATGCCCAGGGTGCCGCCTGCGGCAATACAACCAGCCGCTACGCCATCCGGGTAGCCACGCACGCGCATCTCTGGAATGCCCATTTTACCAATCGCTGCACAGGTGGCCGGGGACGAGCCCGAAAGGGCGGCAAAGATGGAGCAAGCGCCGATATTGGAGACCGCCAGGCCGCCCGGTAAGCGCCCCATCCATAAGTCGAGCGAGCGATAAAGGTCGCGTCCGGTGGGCGATGAGGCGACAGCCGCGCCCATCAAGATGAACATCGGAATGGCGACAAAGCCAAACTCCGCAATGCGGTCAAAAAATGTTTCGCCAAAGTAGGTGAGCTCGGCAAGCCCGCGATCATAAAGTAGCGCCAGTAGCGATACACCGCCCAGCGCAAAAGCGATAGGGGTACCAATGGCCATGAGCGCAATCAGCGCGATGGCTACAATAATGCCTAAGGTAATCGGATCCATGCTCAGTGCTCCCCGCGCAGAATTTCAGCCACGTATTGCAGTACCAATAGCGAAGCGCCTAATGCCATGGGCATAAGCGCCGGCCAGAGCGGCGGGTTCCAGACCGAACCGGTGGTCCAGTTGCCGTGCATGGCTTCCAGTACATACACCCAGGAGGCGTAGGCAAGCGCTGCACAAAAGGCCAGGCCAAAAAGCGAGGCCACCAGGCGCATGGCTTTCTGGGCGATACCGCCCAGCGCATCAGGGACAATGGTGATGGCGACGTGGCCGCCGGTCATGAGTACGTAGGGGCTGCCCATCAGCATGGCGCCGGTCACTGAAAAAACGGTGAACTCGGTTTGCCAACTGGTGCTCATGCCCAGCACGTAGCGGATAAAGACCATCTGGCAAATCACCAGTACGCCCGCCACAAACAGGGCGCAGGCCAGATAGGCAAACAGGCGTGACAGCCTGTCCATCAGGCGGATATAGCTGCCGATAACCCCACCGCGAGCGGCGGGGGGATGCGTGGTTGAAGTTGCCATAGTTCCCTCATCAAGCTAAGCAGGCGACAATCGAACCGGACCACTCGTCTAATGCAGACAAATGGTCACAGGTTGCTGGGGTAAGTGCTTACTCGACGGCTAACGCCGCATCGATGATGGCCTGGCCATTGGGAACGTTATTGGCAAAGTTCTGGTAGGAGGTTTCACGGGCGATCTCGAGCCAGGCGTTGTAGTCCTCCTCGCTCATGCTGACCACTTCCACGCCGTTCTCTTCATAGACGTCAGCCATTTCTTGATCAATGGCTGCCGCTTCTTCGGCAAAGAACTGCTCGGCCGCTTTACCTGCTTCCATCAGGGCCGCCTGCTGCTCTTCATTGAGGCCTTGCCATACCTGCTCGGAAATCAAGATCGGCTCGTACATGAACCACAACGCGAAGTCGCCTGGCTGGGTCATGCACTCAACCTGTTCATAAAGTCGAAACGAGATAAACGACATGGAAGAGGTATTGGCGGCGTCGAGTACACCGGTCTGCATGGCGGTGTAAATTTCAGAGGAGGGCATGGAGGCGATTGAAGCACCGGCGGCTTCCAGCATCTCTTCAAACGCCGGGCCCGCGGCACGAATGTTTTGCCCAGAAACGGTGTCGGGGGAGGTAATGCACTGCTCGCTAGACGCGAAACCACCTGAAAGCCAAGCGTTGGACAGCACGCGTGCGCCTCCCTCCAGAATCACTGCGTGAATTAACTCCATGTATTCTGAGTCATTCAGGCGCTGAGCATGCGCTTGGTTGCGTACCAAACCAGGCATCAAGGTGGCGGAAAATTCAGGGTGGCGGCCGCTCGCGTAGTCCAGCGGTAGCGAGGTAATATCCAGGCGACCCCGAGTAAGCGCACCCCACTGCTCGCGGGCTTTGAACAACGACTGGCCAGGGTAGACTTCGATGGTAAGCCCCACATCCGCCTCAGCGACGTGGCGGGCCATCATTTGGACCATTTCATCACGGACATCACCTTGCCCGCCGGGGAATTGGTGAGAGGCGCGCAGCACGGTATCGGCGCTGGCGTGAGAAACGGCAATGGCCAAGCCCAGAGCGGTCAGGGTGGTACATAGGTAGCGTTGCATATGGCGTCTCCAACTGTTTGTTGTTGTGTGTTTGGAAGAGCTTTTTATGTGTATCAGAAAATCTGATATATATTTCAATAGTCCTTAGCTGTGCTAATGTCAAATAAGTGCAGCATACAATAAGTATAATGGCGTGCTTTTTTGGAGGTGAAATATGGCCGATACCAAACGTTCCAACGCGCAGAAGCTTCGCGATTCTCTTGAAGACGATATTATCAATGGACGCCGTCTACCGGGCGAACGGCTGGACCCCGAAGAGTTGGGGCAGACGTTTAACGTATCACGCACGCCGGTGCGCGAGGCCTTTCAGCAGTTGGTCGCCAGCGGCCTGGTCACCGTTTCGCCGAAGAAAGGCACGTTTGTCGCCAAGGTGGGTATCGACCAGCTAATCGAAATGTTTGAAGTGATGGCTGAGCTTGAAGGTATGTGCGGGCGACTGGCAGCCCGGCGCATCAGCGAGCCGGAGCTTGCTGAATTACGCGCCGCCCATGGACGCTGCGAGGCCGCCGCCCTGGCGGGTGATACCGACGAGTACTACTACGAAAACGAAGCCTTTCACGACTGCATCTATGCGGCGAGCCACAATACTTTTCTGGCCAGCGAAGCTCGTCAGTTAAAACAGCGCTTAAAGCCCTATCGTCGTCTGCAATTGCAGGTTCGCCAGCGCATGCATAATTCGCTAAGCGAACACCAGGTCATCGTAGATGCCATTACCCAAGGCGATGCTGCACTGGCTGAGCAAGCGCTATGCGACCACGTGCTGATTCAAGGTGAACGATTCAGCGACTTCGTGTCCAGCGTGCGTCGCATGGAAGCGCCCATCAGCCAAACGGGCTAGGTAATGTCCGTATCGGTGGGGTAATGGTCCTTGCCGACGCGTCGCGCTCAGCGGAAACTCTCCCTATTAACGAGCGGGAGAGAACATGACGCGCCATATTGCCTTATTAGCTTACCCCGACTGCCAATTGCTGGATGTCAGTGGCCCCTGGCAGGTGTTTGCCAGCGCCAACGCGCTAAGCCCGGAACCCTTGTATCGCTTAACCCTGGTCGCCGATGCGCCAGGGCCGGTGATGACCAACGGTGGCCTGGCGGTGCATGCCAGCCACGCCTATGCTGAACTTCCACAATTGCTGCCTTTGGATACACTGCTGATAGCAGGCGGCAGCGGTGTGATGGCGTTACGTCAGGACCGACACGTGTTGGCACTTTTACGTAAGCTGGCGCCTCACGTGCGCCGGTTAGGCTCGATCTGCTCAGGGGCTTTCTTGCTGGCTGCCGCCGGGCTTTTAGATGGCAAGCGGGTTACCACCCATTGGCGCCATGCCGAGCAGCTTGCCGAGGAGTACCCGGCACTTAGCGTTGAGCCTGATGCGCTGTATATACAGAGCGGCGATCGCTACACCAGTGCCGGGATAACGGCCGGTATCGATCTGGCGCTTTCGCTGGTGGAAGCTGACCACGGCGCTGACCTTGCCGGGCGGGTGGCGCGGGAGCTGGTGATGTTTCTGCATCGCCCCGGCGGGCAGTCGCAGTTCAGCGAACTTCTTCGCTGCCAGCAAGGTGCTGGCCCGTTACGCCGTTTGCTGGATCATCTGCATGCCGACCCTGGTGGGGCGCATTCGTTGGAAAGTATGGCGGCCTTGATGGCGGTGTCGCCACGTCATCTTACCCGGCTATTCAAGCGCCACTTAACCACGACGCCGGTTACTTACTTGACCCAGCTGCGCCTGGAGCAGGCACGTTTGGCACTGCTGGATGAGCAGCAAACGGTGTCGCTTGAACGATTAGCCGAACGCTGGCGCTTGGGCGGCGCTGAGCAACTGCGCCGCCAGTTTCAGCGTTACTATGGCGTTTCCCCTTCTGTGTATCGCCAGCGCTTCGGCGCGGCGGCTAAGTCTGCCCTTACGTCTACCCTCACGCCTACTCTTGTGCCTACGCCTTTGGAGCCATCGCCATGCCATTAACCGTTACGCTGTTATCGCTGTGTCAGGCGTTGTTGGTCAGCGGCAATATTCTGCTGATTGCCGTATCGCCCCTCATTGGCGCCTCGCTGGCACCAACGGCTAACTGGGCCACTGTGCCGGTGGCCAGCCAATGGCTGGGGCTGATGTGTGCCACCATTCCCGCCTCGCTGATCATGGGGCGGCTGGGGCGTAAGCGCGGGTTTGTGCTGGGCAATCTTATCGGCTTGATGGGTACGGCCGTGGCCATTTTGGCGCTACGTCAGCAAAGCTTTGGGCTGTTCCTGCTGGCGACTTGGCTGATTGGTATCGGTATCGGCTTTGGGCAGCTCTACCGCTTTGCGGCCCTTGAGGCCGCCCCCAGCGCACTGCGTGATAAAGCGCTTGGTTTAGTGATGGGCGGCGGAGTGTTGGCGGCATTTGCAGGCCCCTGGCTTGCCCGCGTTAGCCGCGAGCTGAGCGAGACGCCGTTTTTAGGTAGCTTCGTAGGGCTGGGCGTGCTCTACGCGCTGGCACTGGGCATATTACTTTGTACGCGGTTGCCGGTCGCTTTTGTGCAGGCAGTAGAGAGCGAGAAAAAGCCTTTGTCCGCTATCCTGCGTCAGCCTGGTTTTCTGCTGGCCGTCAGCGCAGCGGCCATCGGCTACGGCGTAATGAACCTGGCCATGACCGCAACACCGCTGGCGATGGCAGGGGCTGGTCACAGTTTTGACCATGTCGCCACGACCATTCAGTGGCATGTGGTCGCCATGTTCCTGCCCTCGTTTTTCACCGGCCATTTGACGACACGCTTTGGCGCCCCGCGCATGATTGCCGCTGGCTGCTTACTGCTGGTGGCAAGCGCTGTCGCCGCCCAGTTCGATGCCGGTTTTGCTGGCTTTAACGTTGCGCTGATTCTGCTGGGGCTTGGCTGGAATTTTACCTTCCTGCCCGCTACCGGCCTATTAACGCAAAGCTATCAACCGGCTGACAAGGCGCGCACTCAGGCGGCCAACGAGTTTCTGGTATTCGGTACGGTTGCCTTGACGGCGCTGCTGGCGGGGCCGTTGGTTAATACCCTGGGCTGGGCGATGCTCAATGCGCTCTTGATTCCTGTTTCGTTACTGCCAGTGGTGTTATTGATATGGCAACGACGGCCAAACGCGCCCTTGTTATCTTAAGATGTTATAACGCAGTTAATAAGGTCCATTTGTTTGTTAAGTCAGGTGTTTACATGATTGCTAAACGGGAACGCGGAAAACTGGAACGGCAGATCATTGCTTCTTTGACCGAGGCCTGCGAGCAGGCCAAGGCTGAGGTGCCCGGGTTTGTCTGGCTAACCCACTGCGTGGACTACCAGCACTTTCCCGAAAGCCTGGTGGTTATCTGGGTATTTGATACCGATGCCCATTTAGCCTCAGCGCTAAAGGGCGATGCCAAACAGCGCCTGCATGATTTCACGGCCAGCGCCTTGGCCGAGGCGGGTGTGGCGCTGGATAGCATCGCACAGCACATCGACTTCGATAGTGAGCAGGCGTGCCAGCGCGCCCACGGCGGTGACTGGCAGCGCCGTCTGCGCGCGCGAAGCGTGAGGCACTGATGGCCAAGAAAATCGACAGCCCCTGCATCGCCGCCTGTCAGTTGAAAGGCGGCATGTGCACCGGCTGTGGGCGAAGTATTGAAGAAATTCGCCACTGGAAATCCATGAAGCGGCCCGAAAAAATCGCCACCATCAAACGGGCCGAACAGCGTTACAAGAAGCTCAACAAGTAGCGGGCTTTAGGGATACATCATTCGGACGGCGCTCGATTAAAAATCACCCGGGGCGCATTGCAGGCAGGTAAGGCCCAGCGCGCGCCACTGGGCGACTACCGCATCGCGGTCATCCAGCACCAGCCAGGGCTCGAAGCCGTCTTCGCGCATGGTGCTGAGCAGGGCTTCCTTGACCGCTTCATCATCCACGTGGTCATGGCCATCCGGGCGCAGGTACATGGCGTCAAACGGTATGGCGTTGCGGGTCAGCCATTCATGAGTATGATCTCGGTGAGTGTCCGGGCGGCCGCTGCAAATGATGATCTGCTGCCCCTGGGCTTTCAATAATTTCACCAGCCGGGCGACCGGTTCGATCACCGGCGCTTCGGCCATAAACGCAAAGAAGGGGTCCCACTGCTTGGCGGGGCCCAGCACCCATTCGTGTACTTTTGTGGGGTGAAATTCAGCTAACGTACCGTCAACATCGACAATCACGGCGTGGGTCATGCAAGGCTCCTGTTATTTAAGGTGTTGGCATTTAAAACGTGCGTATTCAAGGCGTCAGTATTCAAGAACAGGGTCTTTTGTGTGGCGAGACGCGCACCGAGTAACGTGCGCCAGTTGCTAAGAGCCGGGTCGGATAAATGAGTAAACAGCGGCACCACACGTTCGGCGTTTAGCTGATCGGCAAGCCCAACCAGATGCGAGGCGCGTAGATGCACATTCCAGCGCTGCCAGAGAATGTCGCCAGCGGCCAGTTCGGCGCAGCGCGAAGGCGTCAGGTAACCGGTGTGCAATAAGTGAAAACCTGGCCACATGGCAGCTGTGTCGTCACGATCACTGATCAGGTTGAGGCTTGGCTGGGAAGCATCGGGGCGCACTAGAATCGCTTCTATTCTTTTATCCACATGGGAACGGCGTAGCGTAGCGGGGAGCGCCAGCAGGGTTTGCAGATTGGCGCGAATAATCGGGTCAATGGCAAGCGAAAGCCCGCGAGCATCCGCCTCTTCGGCTAGCCAGAGCGCCATCTCAAGCGCCCGGCCCGTTTCAGGCACCGGGAAAACCAGAGGGCGGTCCAAGTGTGCGCTGATAGCATCCACACATGCCTGCTGGGGTTGATCGTAGGTGCCGTAGGACGCATCAAGCAGCGCAATTTGCGCCGGTGGCGGCGTATCAAACGGAAACAGCCGGGACTCAAAGCAGGCGTCACCGCTATAGAAAATGCCGCCTGCCACATCCAGATGAATCCATACCCCGCCCAACGAATGGCCCGCCTGCCCGGTGGTCACCGGAATACCGGCGATCTGGCAGGTGCCGCGTTCGGGTAGCGGCTGCCAGGCGCGCCCGTTGGGGAGCGCTTGAGCTACCAGAGGCGTGCAGTAAAGCGGCAGCGTAGCGGGCAGCTCGCTGACGCCGCCAATATGATCGATATGGTCATGGCTGATAATCACCGCATCGACATCAAGCCCGCGTGCCCAGGTGACCGGCTCGCCCGGGTGCAGCGCACCACCTGCATCCAGCAGAAGCCGCTTGCCGTTGGCCTCCACCACAATGGCTGCGGGGCCTTTATCGCCCAGGCCGCTTAACATGTTGATGCTGGCGCTCATTGGTCGGGCTCCAGACACCAGCCTTCCAGGAGCGTCAGCGCTACCTGCTGGCCCAATTTCAGGGCGTGGGGATGATAGGCGAGCAGCGTTTCGCCACCGGCCATGCGCAGGTGAAGCTCATAGCGCTCGCCACGAAAGGTCTGGCGCTCAATACGAGCGGTTAAATCCTGCTGGCTGGGCGCTTCGGGGTGCACCTGAATATGTTCCGGGCGCACCAGCACCGCCTGATGACGCTGGGCAGCGGGAGACGCTAGCCCCTGCATCAGCTCATGGCCGCCAAGGCGCCTGCCCGGTGCGCCGGTACTTATCATCAACTGGCTGCCCTGGCCGATAAAGCTTGCCACCCAGGACGTACGCGGCTCGCGGTAGAGCGTTTCAGGCGTGGCCCACTGCACCAGCTTGCCCGCCTGCATCACTGCGATACGGTCAGCAAGCGCCATGGCTTCGCTTTGATCATGGGTGACGTAGACCATGGTGGCTTCGGTGCGGCGGTGGAAATCCGCAAAGCTGTGCTCCATGGATGCGCGCAGGTGGCGGTCCAGGTTCGCCAATGGCTCATCTAGAAGCACCACTGACGGGTCGGTGACCAGGCAGCGGGCGAGTGCCACGCGCTGGCGCTGACCGCCGCTTAAATCCTGCGGCGTGCGCTGGGCGTAGGGCTCAAGCGCCACTAGAGAAAGCGCCTGCTCAACGCGGTGCTGATAATCCGCCCCGCGCACGCCGCGTAGTTTAAGCGGGTAGCCGACGTTATCGGCAACACTCATATGCGGCCACAGCGCGTAGGATTGAAACACCATGGCCATGTTGCGCTGCTCGGGGAGCACGTGGTGCTGCTCGCTTGCCAGAAGCTGATCGCCCAGATGGATTTCACCGCCACTTACCTGCTCGAACCCGGCCAGCATGCGCAGCATGGTGGTTTTGCCGCAGCCGCTGGGGCCGAGCAGGGCGACAAACTCACCCGGCTCAACCGTTAATGAAAGCCCATCCACGGCTTTGTGTTCGCCAAACTGCTTGGTGACTTGCTTAAGGGTTAGCCCTGCCATGGCACGACTCCTTTGGGTAAACGCGGGGCCAGAAGGCTAAGCGAGAGCATGAGTGAAGCGACCATCAGCACGACCAGCACGGACACCGCCGAGGCTAGAACGCTTTCGCCACCTTCATCGAGGTTAAAAATCAGCACGCCCAGGGTTTCGTTACCGGCGCTCCATAGCAGTGCCGAGACGGTCAGCTCGTTGACGGCCAGCAGAAATACCAGCAAGCCCCCGGCAAACAGCGCAGGTGCAATCAGCGGCATCACGATAGTGGAAAGGCGACGCCAAGGGCCGGCACCGGCGAGCTGGGCGGCTTCTTCAAGGGAAGGGTCAAGCTGTGCAAGGCTTGCGCTGACCGGCTTTAAGCACACCACCAGAAAACGCGCCAGATAAGCCACGAAGATCAGCCCCAGCGTGCCGTAAAGCGCCACGTTGATAATGGGCAGTGGCCGCACGAACAGCAGTATGCAGGCAATCGCCAGTACCACGCCGGGCAGGGCGTAAGGCAGCTCGATAATGCTCAACGTCAGGTTTTGCAGGCGCGCTGGAAGCCGCTGGAGGCGGTAGGCCAGCGGCAGGCTGCACAGCATGAGCACCACGGCTGCGCCACCGGCAAGCCAAAAGCTATTGCGCATGGCGCGCCACGTGGCGCCCTGGCGGCCAATCACTTCATGGTAGGCGTTCAGCGTGGCGGTATCGGCATTGAGCGGTACGCCCATGGCCGGCACCAGCGAGCTGACCACCAGCGCCACCAGCGGCGCGACAAGAATGACCAGCAACACGCTGACCAGCAGCACCGTGACCAGCGCACGAAAGCGGCCGAGTGAGAAATCATGGGCGCGTCCGCTATGGCCCACCAGCCCGAAACGGCTGCGGCCCATCCAGTGTTGCTGAAGCGCCACACCCGCCAGCGCCAGCACACCAATCAATAGTGAAAGGGCGGCCATCTCAGCCAGTACACCGGTGCCAAAACTGGCCATGCGCTGATAGATCAGCGTAGGCAGCACGTAATAGCCTGCCGGAATGCCCAGCATGGCCGGGATGCCGAAGTTACCCAGGCTTGAGATAAACGCCATGGCGCTACCGGCTACCAGACCGCTTCTCGTCACGGGAAGTACGATATGCCGCCACACCTGATTCTGCCGGGCACCGCTGATGCGAGCAGCTTCGACAAGCTCGCGTGGTAAGGAAAGTAGTGACGTGCGCAGCGCTAAAAACACCAGCGGGGCACTTTGAATACCTAACAGCAGGGCGATGCCTTCCGCCGAGTAGAGCGGCTGTGGGCTGCCCAGCGGCGGTGCCATGCCGATGCTTTTGAGTAACGGGCTTGCCGGGCCAAATAGCTGTAGCCAGCTAAGCGCCGTGACCTGGGGCGGAATCATCATCGGCAGCATAAAGCAGAACACCAGCCATGCCTTGCCGCGAATGTCGGTCAGGGTAATCACGAATGCAAACAGGCTGCCCAGCGCAAGGGCAATCAGCATGCCCAGCCCCGAGGTATACAGGCTGTGTGACAGCGCTCGCCAGGTGCTCGCAGACTGGAGCACGCGCCATAGCGGCGCGTTGCCCCCTTGGGTCAAATCGCTTAACGCTTCGACCAAAAGGCGTAGGCTAGGCGCCAGGCTCAGCAGGACCACGGTAAGCGTCAAAAGGGTAAGCAGCCAGCGGTGCTGGCTGCCTTGGGTAAGACTCGGTGACATGATCAGCCGCCGAACAGGTCGCTGAAGCGCTGTTTCAGGGCTTCTTCCTGCTCAAGCGCCTGGGCGATATCGACGGACATCAGCTCGATGGTGTCGCGGGCGGGGAAGCCTTCCGGCGGCGCAACACCCGGGTGGGCAGGCAGATACCCCTGCTCGCTGACCAGCTGCTGACCTTCTTCCGAGAGCACGAAATCGACAAACTTCTGCGCCGCATCCACGTTCTTGGCACCTGCCATAATGGCGACAGGTTCGGTGACTGCACTCACACCCTCTTCAGGGAAGACAAACTCGACCGGTGAACCTTTGGCCGCTTCGCGGATGGGCAGGAAATCCACCACGATGCCGTAAGGCTTGGTGCCGGCTGCCACTGCGTTGAACACACCGCCGTTACCGCCCTGGGCTTCGGTGCGGTTGTCATGCAGGGCATCGTAATAGCTCTCACCCAGGTCAGGGTTCTCACTAATCGCCGCCATATGAATCAGGGCAGCCCCCGAATAAAGCGGGCTTGGCATCGTGACCAGACCTTCATATTCAGGCTTGAGCAGGTCCTGCCAGCTTTGCGGCTGCTCGTCAGCGCCGGTGTTGTACACGATGCCGGTGGTGATCAGTTTGGTGCCGTAGTAGAAGCCTTCGGGGTCAAAAAGCTCGGCATCAAAGGCTTCACGATTAGGGCTCAAATAAGCCTGAAGTTGGCCTTCCTGCTTTAACGACTCCATGGTCATGCTGTCGGCGATCAGCAGCACATCGGGGTTACTGACCCCAGCGGCAAGCTCGGAGCGCAGGCGGGTCATCAACCGCGTGGTGCCGTCGCGTACCCACTCTACCTCGATATCCGGATAGGCGGCCTGGAACGCATCGACCGTTTGCTGGGCGTCGCTGTTGGGCTGGCTGGTATAGAGCACGAGCTTGTCGTCGGCAACGGCGTTGGCTGAAAGAGCCAGGCCTGCCATCGTGGTGGTAAGAGCGATGGCGGTGCAGAGTGAGCGCTTAAGCATCAGAAGGTCTCCTGTGAGTGACCCTGCTCACACTACTGTCATCACCTTACAGCATCATGACAGTACGCTTTCGTTTGAAGGGGGCGAGCTTTCGTACATATCGGAAAGTCTTTCGTTAACAAAAAAGAGGGGAGATGAGAGCAAAATGAAGGGGCTAAACGAGCGCCGCCGAGCGCTGCTTGAGCGCGTACGCCAAGAGGGGCGCCATTCGCTGGAGGCGCTGGCTGATCAGTTTGGGGTGTCCGTACAAACCCTGCGCGGCGATATTCGCTTTCTTGCCGAAAAAGGCATGGTGCTGCGGCGCCACGGTGAGGTACTGCCGTTTCCCGACCGCGAAAATATCGGCTACGACCAGCGCCAGATCGTCAACGAAGCCGGAAAACGCCATATTGCCCGCCAGGCCGCCTCGTTGATTCAGCATCATCAGTCGCTGTTTCTAGGCACCGGCACCACCGTTGAACAGCTGGCCGACGCGCTGCACGATAAACAGGGCCTGCATATCATGACCAATAATCTCCACGCGCTTATCAAGCTTTCAGCCCTTGAGTGTGAGCTGGTGGTGGCAGGCGGCCGGGTGCGCCGCCGCGATCAGGACGTGATTGGCGGGGATGCGTGGCGCTTTTTTCAACGCTACCGAGCGGATGTAGGCATTGTCTCGGTAGGCGGGATGGATGCTCACGGCAATCTTTTCGACTACAACGACGATGAGGTCATGGCCCGTGAAGCGCTGTTGGCCAATGCAGCCTTTCGCGTTCTGGTGCTGGATAGCACCAAGTTTGATTTACCGCTGCGCTGCGCCGCCGGGCAGCTGGCCGACTATGACGCGGTGATAACCGATGCAGCATTACCCGACCGATTGCGTAGTCCGCTGGCCGCGCAGGGGGTGAGATTTTTGATATAAACAGACATTAAGTGCTCTGCAGGCGCTGCTTTGGCTTCTTGCCCAGAGCAAAAAGTCTATGCATTCCCTCCCTGTTACGTTGACAAGATTGTTCATCACCGGAGACGTTTAATGTGCCAAACTACCCCCAGGTATAGTGAGCAGTAACGCAATACGCAGATAGACTTTTTGTGGCAAGAGGGCTGGTAATGATCAACGACGCGCTACTTGAAGCCATAGAAGCTGAGTTGAAAAGGAGGCGTTTTCGGCTGCGCTTTGCCAAGATGCTTGAAGCACGTTTCGAAGCAGACACCCAGCGGCGTCGAAGCCATACCATTGTCGTGGCCGGGCTCATCGCCATTCCCATCTACTTCCTTTTTCTAATCAATGATTACAGCTTTCGCCCAGAGATATTCACGCAAATTCTGCTGCTTCGCCTGGGGTCCATTATTGTTTTCACTCTGCCTATTTTTTGGCTGATTTGCCGAGGCGTTCGGCCCGCTGTGCGAGAGATGCTAATGGCCAGCGTCGTAGTATTGACGATGTTGGTTTCCTGCGTGATTCTTACGGCCTCCACCGCGCCCTATTCTTATTTCGACGTTTTTTCCTTCGGCCTTATCCTGGTGGCAGGCAATATCTTCTTCCCGCTGCGCTTTTCGTACGCCTGTCTCTCATCGGCCGTCAGCATTTTGGTTATGTTGATATTTGTAGCGGATTACGAGCCTATGCCGCGAGAGGCAAAGCACCTAGCAATGCTGGGCATGTTTACCACAACGCTGTTTACCCTGGTCACCAACTATCGCCTTGAGCGTAGCGAACGCAAGTCGTACCTGCTAGTGCTAAGAGAAAGGATTCGCGCGGGCTACTATCAGGAAGATAATCAGAAGCTGTCTAAGCTATCGCTGACTGACCCGCTGACCAATATTGCCAATCGGCGCCAGTTCGACGCGAGGCTGACCGCATGTTGGCAGGATGCTGCTGAGCAGCGCACTTGCCTGGGTTTGATGGTGATCGACATTGATTACTTCAAAGCCTACAACGATTACTACGGCCATTTGCAGGGAGACGAGTGCTTGCGTCAGGTGGCGGCAGCCATGCAACACGAGAGTCGGGACGCTGAGTTGGTAGCCCGCTTTGGAGGTGAAGAGTTCGTACTGCTGATGACAAGTGCAGCGCCCACTGCCGCTCAGCAAATGGCGGAACGCATTCGTCATACTATCGAGGCGCTGCAAATTTCCAATCACGGTTACTCGTTGCAGAGTGTCATTACCGTCAGCATCGGTGTGGCAACGGTGTATCCCAGCGATAGCCTACAGTCGGCTGAACTTTTGGGTATGGCCGATGCCGCGCTCTATAAAGCCAAGCAGCAAGGCCGTAACTGTACCTGGGTAGCTGGTAAAGAGTGGCGTCTTAAGCACGAAGCCGCCGATAGATTAGGCCGTATTTCTAAATAGCGGGCTCGCTTTTGCGCCGCGCTGATTTGACAACGGCCCGGTTAGTAAGGACAAATACGCAAAAACTCTGAGGAGCACGCCGTGCAGCACGACCAACGCGAAGAATCCACGCGCTATGAAGCGTTAAGTGTCGATACACTGGGCAAACGCCTGGGTGAGATCGAGGCCGTTGCCCAGCGGGTTGGCGGCGACCCGCTCCGCTGGGAAATTCGCGAGGTGGGCGATGGCAACCTGAACCTGGTGTTTATCGTGACAGGTACCACGGGCAGTGTGGTGGTCAAGCAGGCGCTGCCCTACGTGCGCATGGTGGGCGAAAGCTGGCCGCTGCCGCTTTATCGCGCGCATTTCGAGTATTACGCCCTGGTGCGCCAGGCCAAGCGTGCCCCCAACATTGCGCCGGAGGTGTTTTATTTCGATAAGCCTCAGGCCCTGTTTGTGATGGAGTACCTTTACCCGCACACGATTTTGCGCCGTAAGCTGATCAAGGGCGAACGCGTGGCGCGCTTGGGTGAAACCATCGGCCAGTTTTGTGCGCGCACGGCATTTCGTGGCTCAGAGCTTTCTCTGCCAAGCCCTGAGAAAAAGCAGGATGTTGGCCTTTTCTCCGGCAACGTAGCGATTCCCGCGATTACCGAAGCGTTAGTATTCACCGACCCTTATTACGGCGCCGAGATGAATCACCACACGCCGGAGCTTTCGCCGGTGGTGGACGAGTTGCGCCGCAATGCGCGTTTAAAAGCCAAGGTTCAGCGGCTATTGATGAAGTTCACCGCCAACACCGAAACTATGCTCCACGGTGATTTGCACTCGGGCTCGATCATGGCGACCGACACCGACATACGCGTGATCGATCCTGAGTTCTCCCAGTACGGGCCGATGGCGTTTGATTTGGGAATGGCCGTAGCCAATTTCCTGATGGCGTACTTTAGTCAGCCTGCCCACCGCCAGGATGATGATCTGGACGATTACCAGGCGTGGATTCTCGACGTCATCGAGGCGTGTTTCACAAGCTTCGATGCCGAGTTCCGCCACTTATGGCAAACCGAGCGCACCGGCATTCTGTTCCCCAGGGCGCTGTTTGAAGACCAGGGCAACAGCGCAGACGACGCCTGCGATGCGTTGCTGGAGGAAATTCGCCTGGACGCGCTGGCCTACTGCGGTATCGAGATGCACCGTCGGGTGCTGTCACTGGCCCATAATGCCGACTTCGAAGAGATCGAAGACACTGCACTACGTGCCAGGCTAGAAGCCCGCAATGTGCTGATGGGCCAGGCGCTGATTATGGAGCCTGACGCGGTACGTGAAATACCTGCGCTTATTGAATTGGCCCAGGCGTATAACCGCCAGGAAGTTTTATAAACAGCCTTCTATAAAAGGCGTGCTATAAAAAAGCCGCGGACACTAGGTCCGCGGCTTTTGAATGGCTGTTGTATGACTCGCCAGGATTAACGCTCAGGCAGGGGCAGCCAATCGGCAAGCGCCACCTCGGCATGGGAGAACTGCGGCATATTTTCGCCCAGCGTTTCCATGTTGGTGATGGCGTTATCGTTCAAAAAGTCTTGGGTAATTAGTGTGGGTGGCACGATAACCTGCTGGCCCGGCGCTTCACCGGCCATGAGTAGCGCCAGCGTACGTACCGAGACTTCGCCTACCACCGTTGGATTGGTGGCAACTGTTGCGGCCCAGGGCGAGCCGGGTTCACGCATGGCGGCAATGTCGGAGGTGGAGATATCGGCTGAATAAATAGCGATATCCTCACCCAGACCCATTTCATCCACCGCTATTTTCACGCCTGCTGCAAACTCGTTGTAGGGCGCGAAGAAGACGTTAATCATCGGGTTGGCCTGAATTACCGCGCGGGCCTGATTGGCAACCGAGTTGGCGATCGGGTTGTCCAGCGTGCCGAATACGGCGGCTTCGGTCACACCGGGGTGAGCTTCTTTAAAGTCTTCCCAGGCGGCGTTACGCCGATCAAGCGGGGCGATACCCGGCACGTAGACATAACCTGCGGTAAAGCGGTCGCCGTTGTCTTGTAGTGCCTGGTCAAGCGCCATCTCGCCCAGCAGGTAATCGGACTGCTCGACTTGCGGGATAGCGGGGTTGTCCACTTCCACGTCGAACGCGACGACATCAATACCCGCCTCTACAGCGCGCTGGGCAGCGTCTTTCATGGACTCCGGCAGCCCGTGCTGAATGATGATGCCGTCCACGCCGAGCGCGATGGCCTGGTCCACCATATCTGCCTGCAGGGCTGCATCCTGGCGGCTATCCAGCACGCGAAGGTTCACACCCAGCGCAGCGGCTTGCGCCTCTGCACCCGACAGATAGGCCTGGAAGAAATCGCCCGTGGAGATGTAGCGGATAAGCGCGATGGTGACATCTTCCGGCGCATCAAAGGGTGCCGGGCGCTCCTCAGCGGTTGCCAGGCTGGTTCCCAGTAGCGCCATGGCGGCGGTAAAACTGACCGCAAAGCGTTTGAACATACGGTGTTTAAGTGCACAGTTTTTAAGAACAAGGTTTTTAAGTACAAGGTGTTTAAGCATAGCGGTATCCCCGTTGTTAACATTTTTAGTATTGAAGCGTTATTAATGACGGCCTGATTGGCCACGCCGTGAGGAGAGGTAAAAGGTGAACATAAGTGCCACCACCAATACCGCGCCTTTAACAAAATCCTGGGTGTAGTAGGGTGCATTCATCATCGTCATGCCTTGCAGCAAAATCCCCACAAAAAGCGCACCCATGGCGGTGCCAAATGCGTTGGGGCGTGCAGCACCCAGTACGGCAAAGCCAATTAGCGCGGCGGCTACGCTATCCAGCAGCAGGTTATTGCCGCTGGCAATATCGCCCCGGCCTAAACGGGCGGCCAGCAAAATACCGCCAATCGAGGCGGTAACGCCAGAAATCATGTACGCCGCGATCTTGTAGCGCTCCACAGGCGCCCCCACCAGAGCGGTCGCACGCTCATTGGAGCCAATCGCATACATCAACCTGCCGTGACGGGTAAAGCCTAAAAACAGCCAGATAGCGACCGCAATCAGTACAAACACCACCACCGGCACCGGAATCAAACGCTCCAGAATCAGATCAAAGCGGTGCCTGCCCAGCCACAGAAACGCCGCCGAGAACGTGCCTTCCGCAGTGGAACCATCGGCCAGCGACATGCCGGTGGCGATAGAGTTGCCTTGGGTAGGAATGCGCTGAAGGCCAATCAGCAAAAACATCATGCCCAGGGTGGCCAGCAGGTCAGGGATGCGGAACTTGACGATCAGCAGACCGTTAATAAGCCCGATGAACGCACCCATCAACAGACACACCGCCACGGCCACATAGGCGGGCTGCTCAAGCACCACCATGCAGTACGCCGCCAGCATCAACGAGGTGGTGGCCACGGCACCGATGGATAGATCAAACCCGCCTACCACCAGTGTGGTGGTCACGCCCAGTGCCAGAATGCCGGTAATCGCCACAGATTGAAGCACAAATACCGCCGAACGCGGGTTCGCAAAGCCCGAGGCTGCCAGGCTGAAGTAAACCACCAGCGCCACCAGCAACAGCAAGAAACCGTAGCGAATGGCCAACTCCAGGCAGCGGGCTTTCGCGGCGCTGGCGTTAGGCTTTGCCGGAGGCCTGGGCGACGAGGGCGTTGAGGTCGATATCTCGGTTGGATTGCTCACCAGCAATGGCTCCTTCATGTAACACAATAATTCGGTCAGCGATTTCAATCGCCTCGTCTAGTTCAGAGACAAACACCAGCGTTGCGCGCCCTTTGGCGGTCGCTCGGATATGGCGGCCTATATCCTGCCGGGCCCCGATATCCACGCCTTGAAAGGGCTCATCCAGCAGTAACACGCGACTGGGCGATTGAAGCCAGCGCCCGATCATGACCTTTTGCTGGTTGCCCCCGGAAAGCGTGCCAATCGAATCCGCGTGGGATTGGCAGACAATCCCCAGCTGGGCAATCATCTGCTTGGTACTGGCGCGCTGCTGACGGGCGCTCAGGAAGGCTCCGCGGGTAAAGGTTTTTAAAAACGGCAGCGTCATATTATCGGCGATATTGAAATCCCCGATCACGCCGTTGGTCGCCCTGTCTTTTACCGACATGAACACACCTCGGGCAAGCGCTTCACGTACATTAACGGGCGCATAGGGCTGACCATCGACCTGCATGGTACCGCTGCTTAAAGGACGCAACCCGAACAGCGTCTCGACAAGCGCCGACATTCCGCTGCCCAGCAGGCCGGTAAACGCGACAACTTCGCCGTCACCCACGCTCAAACTGACCGGTGCCGCCCCTTGAGCCAGTTCGACATTTTGCAAGGTCAGGATAGGCGCGCCCGGGGTTGCCGGTTCGATATCGGCATTATTGATCGCCTGGCCCAGCATGGCGTGCACGGCGGCGGTGAGATCCAGCGGCGCTTGATCGAATACACCGGAGATCTGGCCATCGCGCAGGCAGATGATGCGATCCGCCAGGCGTCTGATATCGGACATGCGGTGCGAAATATACACAATCGCCACGCCCTGGACGCGCAAGCGGTCGATTACCGTAAACAGGCGCTCGGCCTCAGAGGCGGAGAGCGATGAGGTCGGCTCATCCAGAATCAAAAGCCTGGGGGCATGGGCCATGGCACGGGCGATGCTGATCATCTGCCGGTCGGCCACCGAAAGGTCGGCAACGCGGGCGTTCAGGTCGATATCCAGCCCCATGGCGTCGGCCACTTCGCTTGCCTGCTGGCGGAGTTTTCTGGCGCTGATCCATAAGCCGTTTGCGCCGGAGGCTAATCTATCCAGCATCAGGTTGTTGACTACATCCAGGTCGGGGATGACGCCGTCATCGATGGATTGATGTACGGTCACCACGCCCTGGTGGATTGCCTCGCGTGCATCGCGCGGGCTATAAGGTTTGCCAGCAAGCTGCATCTGGCCGTGGTCGGCCGCGTGGTAGCCGCTGAGCACCTTGACCAGGGTTGACTTGCCAGCCCCGTTGGCGCCCATCAGTACGACGACTTCGCCAGCATTGATACGCATATCAATGCCACGCAAGACCTGATTGTTCCCAAAGGATTTATGAATCCCCTGGATATCAAGCACGCTCGCTTGCAAGACGGTTCTCCTTGGTAGGCATACGCTGTGAAGGGCGCAAGATCATCGGTAAAGGGGGGTGGAAAGTCAATCGCTGTGGCAGGCCATGTGGCAAGCATGAAAAGCACTGAGGCCAGCGCAAAAAGGACGCGGGAATTGAACCCGCGTCCTTTTTGTTACTGCCGATATTTACAGCTGATCAATCCGGTCAAATTTGCCGGCGATATCGCTCTCGGTCCAGTGGGGCACCCAGCCTTCCACGTTGTCAAAGAAACGCAGCGCGGTAAATTCAGGTTTTGGCCCCATATCGAACCAGTGGGGCGTGTTGGCGGGCACGCTGATCAGGTCGTTGCGGGTGCACAGCACCTGATACACCTTGTCGTCGATATGCAGGCAGAAAAGCCCTTGGCCTTTCACGAAAAAGCGTACTTCATCTTCGTGATGGCGGTGCTCGTTGAGGAACTTCTGGCGCATGGCGTCCTTTTCAGGATGTGTGGGCACCATGTGCAGCACATCCACCGTCTGGTAGCCGCCTTGGGTTTTCAAGCGTTCGATGTCGTCCTGGTAGAGCGCCAGAATATCGTCCTGGGTGGCGTTGTCGGCAATTTCGCCCGGCGTTGCCCAGCGCTCGAACAGTACGCCTACACGATTAAGCTCAGTTTTTATCTGCTCGCCGTCGGTAATATCGACCAGCGCGTTGTTTGGGTCTTGATCGGCAAATACTTTGAGTTGTGACATTAAGGCGCTCTCCGCTAGCTAATACTTGAACTGTTAAAGGCTAATTCGTCAGATTGATCTCATCAAAGCTTGTTACGCAAGCGTGCTGTGTTCCTGCCTGGGTGCCTTCACGCACTAGTTGCAGCGTCTGCATGCCCGCCTGCTTGGCAGCATCAAGCTCTTCGACCACATCGGATAGGAACAGGATTTCGTCGGCGGGCAGCTGTAGCTTGCTGACGATATGCTGATACGCCTCAGCTTCACGCTTATGGCCGATATGGGTATCGAAGTAGCCACTGAACAGCGGGGTCAAATCGCCCTCTGTGCTGTAGCCAAACAGCAGCTTTTGCGCCTGCACGGAGCCTGATGAGTAGACGTAAAGCTGCTTACCGGCCTCAGCCCACTGGCGAAGGCGTGGGGCGACATCGCTATACAGATGCCCTTTAAAGGCACCGCGCTGGTAGCCATCGGCCCACATCATGCCCTGGAGCGCTTTTAGCGGCGTGACTTTCTGGTCAGTTTCTATCCAGTGAAGCAGGGTTTCGACCACCTTATCCAGCGAGGCGTCCGGTTCCTTTAGCTCACCGCGCACCGCGTCTATCTGCTCAGCAACGTCCGGCTGGGCGGAGTGGGTGTTCACATACTCGGGCAACTGATCATGAGCGTAGGGGAACAGCACTTTATGCACAAAGCTGATATCGGTGGTGGTGCCTTCGATATCGGTGACCACGGCGCGAATGCTGGTGTTATCAAAACCTGGGGTACTAACATCTGAATGATTGATCATTTGGGCCACCGGCTCTCTTCAAGGACACAGGCAAGTAAAAACTCAATGGCTTCCAGGTGACGACGACATTCGGCAACGTTGCTGCCCACGGCATAAATACCGTGGCCCACCACCAGAAAGCCCCACGGCATCGGCCAGCCAGCCCGCACGTGGTCGGCCAGCTCGCTCATGTCCTGTGAGTTGGGCACGACCGGCAGGCAGATGGTGGCGTCATGCGTGCTATTACCCTGTAACGCCTTTTGCATTTCAAAGCCGTTTAGCGCAATACCATCCGGGAAACGGCGCGAAAGTACGGTGCTGGCCACGGTGTGAGTATGCAACACGCAGCCAATCGTTGGGTCCAAGCGATAGAGCGCCGCGTGAAGATCGCTTTCCGCACTGGGTTTTCCGCTGCCTTCAAGCACGCGGCCTTCAAGGTCGCAAAGCAGTAAATCGCCGGCCTGAATACGGGTTTTATCGCGGCCGGAAGCGGTCACCAGGTAACCTTGCGGTGCGCGGGCAGAAAAGTTGCCGCCCGTGGCGGGCGTCCAGCCTTGCTGGGCCGCCCAGGCAATAGCCGCTAGCAGTTCGTCTTGTGAGGTCATCGTAGGATCAGCATCGCGTCGCTTTCAAAGGCCTTCATTCTATATGATATGCTCCGCGGCTGATAAGTCGCGCGCTGTATTCGTGCGTTCCATAAGTGCATTGCATACGTGCTTTCCAATTAAGTGCTTTCCCATCCGTTCTTTATCTCAGTACTCAAGGAGCCCCTGATGCCTCATCTTCAGTCACGTAGTTTACGGGTGTATGCCGACTCGCTTGAGTACCTGGATCAAACCCGCTTGCCGCAGGCCGAAACATGGGTGCGCTGTGCAAGCCCGGAGGATTGGCAGGTAGCGGTCAAAAGCTTGGCGATTCGCGGTGCGCCGTTAATTGGTCTGAGCGCGGCCTTTGTGTTGGCACAGTATGCCGCGCAGCATCCCGGCCAGGAAAGCGAGTGGCAGTTGGTAAGTGACCGCTTACGGGCAACGCGCCCCACGGCAGTTAACTTGATGTACTGCCTGGACGCTATGGAAGCCTGCTTTGCTCAAGGGCCGGCTGCGCTTTCTGAACGCGCCGCCGCACTGTTTGAAGAGGACCGCGAGCTGTGTTTGCGGATGGCCGAGCGCGGTGCGGACTTACTGAAAGACAGCGAGCGAGTGCTTACTCACTGCAATACCGGTGCCCTGGCAACAGCCGGTGTCGGCACGGCGATTGGCGCGCTGGCGGTGGCCAAGAAACGCGGCGTAACGCTGCATGTATACGTCAACGAAACCCGCCCGCTGCTTCAGGGCGGCCGGTTAACCGCTTGGGAAATGGCCGACCTGAATATTCCGTATCAGTTGATTGCCGACAGCATGGCCGCAAGCCTGATGGCCGCTGGCAAAGTGGATAAAGTGATGGTGGGTGCCGACCGCATCTGTGCCAACGGCGACTTTGCCAATAAAGTGGGTACTTACATGCTGGCGGTGGTCGCCAATTACCATCAGGTGCCGTTCTACGTCGTGGCGCCCTACACCACGGTAGATAAAGCTTGCGCTACCGGCGATGACATTCCGATCGAACAGCGCGACGCCGCGGAAATACGCGGAGCCACCGGTGCTTTCGGGGATGTCGTTTGGGCGCCGGAAAATGCACCGGTGTGGAATCCCTCGTTTGACGTTACGCCCGCGTCGCTAGTCACCGGTTGGGTGCTGGATACCGGCGTGTTTGACCAAGCCGCTATTGCCCGTGGCGAACACTGCCGGTAGCGGCCTTTAGATTTAAAGCGTGGCGTCGGCGTGGGTTTGAATCACCATAAGAAAGCCTTCGCCGTAATCCTCAAGCTTGCGTGCGCCAACGCCGGAAATATCGCCAAGCGCCTGCAGGTTCTGCGGCTTTTGTTCGGCCATTTCAGCAAGCGTGGCGTCGTGGAAGATAACGTAAGCAGGCACGCCCTGGGCTTCGGCAAGCGCCTTGCGGTGCTGGCGTAGGGCTTCCCACAAAGGGCCGTGGCCGGGTGCTGCCGAGTTGCTCTTACTGCCGCGCCGGGCGGTCTTGGTTTTGCTGGGTTTGCGCAGGGTCAGTGACTGCTCGCCGCGCAGCACCGGCTTGGCGTCTGCCGTTAAGCGAATCCCACCATGACCCTCCATATCCACGCTTAGAAAGCCGCTGGCAATCAATTGGCGAAACAGCGCCTTCCATTCGTTGGCCGAGAGATCCTTACCGATGCCAAAGGTGCTGATCTTGTCGTGACCAAAGCGGGTGATGCGCTCGTTGTTTTTGCCCAGCAATACATCTATCAGGTACGTGACGCCGAAGCGTTGCTCGGTGCGGTAAACGCACGACAGCGCCTTTTGCGCCGCCACCGTGGCGTCCCAGGTTTCCGGCGGAGTCAGGCAGTTATCGCAGTTGCCGCAGGGTGCTTCCAGATGATCGCCGAAGTAGTGCAAAAGCGCCTGGCGGCGGCAGCTGATGATTTCGCAAAGCCCCAGCATGGCGTCGAGCTTCTGGTGCTCGATGCGCTTTTGTTGGTCGGCAGCGCTGGAGTCCTGCTGCATCTGGCGTAGCGTGATGACATCCTGTAGGCCATAGGACATCCATGCATCGGCAGGCAGACCATCACGCCCGGCGCGGCCGGTTTCCTGATAGTAGGCTTCAATACTTTTGGGCAGATTGAGATGGGCGACAAAGCGCACGTCCGGCTTATCGATGCCCATACCAAAGGCGATGGTGGCAACCACCACTACCCCCTCTTCACGCAGAAAACGGGTCTGGTGATGCTGGCGCTGTTCCGGGGGAAGCCCCGCATGGTAGGGCAATGCGGTTAGCCCCTGGCGCTCAAGCCAGGCGGCGGTGTCGTCCACCTTGCGCCGAGATAGGCAGTAAACGATCCCGGCTTCGCCTGCGTGGTTGTCGCGGATAAAGCGCAGCAACTGATCACGGGCGTTGCCCTGATTTTCAGCGATATGGTAGCGGATGTTGGGGCGGTCAAAGCCACTGTTATAAAGCGCCGCCGCACCCAATTGCAGATGCTCAACGATATCGCCTCGCGTGGGTACATCGGCGGTAGCCGTCAGCGCAATGCGCGGTACCTGGGGAAAGCGCTGATGAAGCTGGGAGAGCTGGCGATACTCGGGGCGAAAGTCATGGCCCCATTGGGAGACGCAGTGGGCCTCATCAATCGCAAACAGGGCAATCCGGGCCTGCTCTAGAAGCGCCTGCATACGCGGCGTGGCAAGCCGCTCGGGGGCTACGTATAAAAGATCCAGCGTGCCTTCCCGCAGGCGGTTCTCCACCGCGACCGCCTCATGGTAGTCGAGGCTTGAGTTCAGATACGCCGCGCGCACACCGTTTTGAACAAGCGCTGCCACCTGATCCTGCATTAACGCGATCAGCGGAGAAACCACGATGGCGGTGCCGTCGCGTAACAGCGCAGGAATCTGATAGCACAGTGATTTGCCTCCGCCGGTGGGCATTAATACCAGCGCATCGCCACCGGCCACCACATGATCAATAATCGCCTGCTGCGGGCCGCGAAAGCTGTCGTAGCCAAAGACTTCCTGCAGCACCTTGAGGGCCGCCGGGTTGGGTTCGCCGTGCATCCTCGCTCTCCTTTTTACCGAGCGGGGATTGTCGCACGAAAAAGCCTCTTACGCGTTTGCCTAGCGAATTCCTGCACGCAGAAACGACTGCACAAACTGGCGCTGAAAGAGCAGAAATGCGATCAACAGCGGCGCGATGCTTAACAGCGTGGCCGCACTGACCGTGGCCCAGTTAACCCCGGTTTCAGGGGCAGAAAATACGCCCAGGCCCACGGTTAACGGACGGCTTTCCACCGAGTTGGTGACCACCAGCGGCCATAAAAAATTGTTCCAATGGTGGCTGATGGAAACCAGCCCATAAGCCAGGTAGGTAGGCTTGGCCAACGGCACGTAGACCTTCCAGAGAATTTCCAGCCAGCTGCAGCCCTCAATGCGAGCGGCATCTTCAAGCTCGCGGGGGATGGTCTTGAACGTCTGGCGCAACAGGAAAATACCGAAGGCGCTGGCCACATAAGGCAGCCCAATACCGGTGATAGTGTTAATTAACCCCAGCTCGCTGGCGATGCGGTAGTTCTCCACGATCAGCACTTCGGGAAATACAAACAGCTGAATCAGTACCAGCATGAACAGCAGGTTTTTACCCGGAATGGGAAACCGCGCAAAGGCAAAGGCCGCCAGCGTACACACCACAAACTGAGCGAGTACTACGCCTGTCACCAACGCAAAGGTGTTGAGGTAATAGCGGCCAAAGGGCGCCTGTGACCAGGCGTTAACGAAATTATCCAGCGTCAGCGGGGCGAACAGATCAAAGCGCACCATAAATTCGCTGGGATGGAAGGCCGCCCAAAAAGCGTACAGCAGCGGGAAAATCCAAATCACCGCCAATAGCCACGCCGCCACAGTTTCAAGCGATGGAAGTGACAGTCGACGAGATCGAGGCGCACCCGCCGTTGGGTTCCGGGTGTTTGAGTCTTGAGTACTTGAGATAGCGGTGGGTGAACTCATTGGTAGTGCGTCCTGCGATCCAGAATCGTGAACTTCAGCGTGGCGACCACTGCAAGTACCAGTAGAATCACCACCGTAATGGTGGCCGCTGTGGTGCGATCAAAAAACGAGAAGGCATTTTCGTAGACGTAATACAGCAACAGGTTGGTCGCGTTATTGGGGCCGCCCTTGGTCAGGATAAACAGATGATCAACGACGCGTACCGCATTGATTAACGCGTTGATCAGCACAAACAGCGTGGTCGGCATCAATAGTGGAAACGTCACCCGCCAGAAGTAGCTCCAGCGGCTGGTGCCTTCAAGGTCTGAGGCTTCTTTAAGCTCAGGGGGAATGCCTTGCAGCGCCGCGAGATAAAAAATCATAAAAAAGCCGGCTTCTTTCCAGACCGACATCACGATCACCGAGCCCAGCGCAACGCTTGGGTCGCCCAGCCAATTCACCCCGGAGAACCCCAGCGCTCCAAGCAGCTTGTTAAACAGGCCAATTTGCGGGGCGTAGAAAAACATCCAGATATTGGCCGCGGCAATCATGGGCAAAATAGTCGGTGTGAAGTAGGCCATACGCACAAGGCCACGCCCCGGCAGTTTGCCGTTAACAAACAGCGCCATACCCAACGCCAACGCGATAGAGGCGGGGATTGTGCCTAACGCGTAAATCAGGTTATTGCGCGCTACCTTCCAGAACTTGGCGTCATCGAACAGGAAACGGTAATTCTCAAGCCCGACGAATTCCGGCGGTGCACCGCGAAAGCCGGGCAGAAACAAACTATTAATCACGGTAGTAATAGTGGGTAAATACGCAAAAGCGGCTAACAGCACGGCGGCGGGCAATAACAGCAGCGCGCCATACATCTGCATTTTGTGGTGGGCGGTTAATGCCATAGGTAACTACCGCAAGTGAAAAAACGCCGGGGCGAACCCCGGCGAATAGGTAAGAAAAGACTTAACGTGCGTAACGACGCAGTATGGCTTCCGCTTCCCGCTGGGCCTGGTTAAGCGCAGCTTCCGGTTCCAGCTGGCCGGTTAACGCTGCCTGAACGGCGTTATCCAGCGTGCGACGAATGCGGCCGCCCTGGTAGGTGGAAAGCTCGGCAGTACCGTATTCCAGCTGGTCGCGGGCAACGGCGGCGGGCGGGAAGCTCTCCACGTATTCGCGCAGCGCATCGGTCTCGTAAGCGGCTGGGCTAACGCCCATGTAGCCCGTTTCAATCGACCAGTCGGCGGCGCGCTCGGGTGCGGTCATCCAGCGGATAAACGTCATCGCAGCGCGCTGCTCTTCCTCTGAGGCATCTTTAAAGACATAGAAGTTGCCGCCGCCGGTGGGGCTGCCGCGCTGGGTGTTCATGGGCAGCATGGCAACGCCGAAATCAAAACCGGCCTCATTGCGCACGGCGGTCAGGTTGCCGGTGGTGTGCCACATCATAGCGGTAGATTGTTCAAGGAAGTTCTGGCGCAGCGTGCCCCACTCAATGGTGCCATCCGGCATGGCGTCATGTTCGGTGGTTAGCGATACCCAGTACTCAAGGGCTTCAACGGCGGCGGGGTCATCAAAATAGACCTCGGTGCCGTCTTCACTCATCAATCGGTGGCCGTTCTGAAACGCGAATGCCTGGAACATCCAGTAGGGGTAGCCGGTAGACGGCACCATCACGCCCCACTGCTCACCGTTGGAGGCTTCGCGAACCGTCGCCGCCATCTCGGCCATTTCCTGCCAGTTTTCCGGCGGGGTTTCAGGGTCTAAACCGGCCGCTTCAAAGGCATCCTTGTTCCAGAAAAGCACAATGGTGGAGCGCTGGAAAGGAATGCCGTAGGTGTTGCCATCCAACTGGCCGTTTTCCATCAGGCCTGGGTAGAAGCTGTCGAGCCATTCGCGCTCTTCATCGGTTTTTACCAGATCATCGAACGCCACAATGGCGTCCTGCTCGATCAGTTCGTAAAGGCCGATGGAGAACATCACCGATAGCTGCGGCGTATCGCCTGACTCAATTGCCGACATCGTGCGCACGCGGGTGTCGTCGTAGTTGCCCGCGTAGATGGCTTCTACCGAGATATCGGGGTGTTCGCTCTCAAACTCATCGACGAGATTATCGATCACGTCCGTTAGGGCACCGCCGACCGATACGGGGTAGTACATGGTCAGGTCAACGGGATCAGCGCTTGCCTGGGCGGCGCTTAGTAGTCCGGCCACCAGGGCTGTGGTCGCAAAAGGGGTACGCAAACGCATAAAAGACTCCACGAACATCAATGTTGGAAAGAGCCCACGAAAGGTGGACGGGGAATTGAGCGATGTGCAGACAACAGTTGAACCGGCGACAGGTCATGACGCCGCAGCCCATCGCTACCAAACAGATGGGTACTTTCCGCCAGCCAGTGCAGGCGGCACGCTTGGCCGGTTAGCGCATGCTTGCCACTTAGCCGAACCCTTAGGGTATGGGTACCTACGGTGACGTGGGCGATGGTATCGGCGCCCAGATACTCCTCGCTAAGTACGGTGGCCGGAACACCGGGCTCTGATGCTGGGCGCAGCTCAATATCTTCAGGGCGAATGCCTAACTGCCCACCAGCGGCTTCCAGCGGCGCGACCGTGGTGGTCGGTTCGCCGTCGATAACAGCACCCTGATCGCCTTGGACAAGTGGTAACAAGTTCATGGCAGGACTCCCTATAAAGCTAGCGGCAAAGGCGCTGGCAGGCTGGTTATAAAGCTCGTCAGGCGACCCATCCTGAACGATGCGGCCGTGCTGCATAAGAATCACGCGGTCCCCCATGCTCATGGCCTCGACCTGATCGTGGGTCACGTAAATCACCGTCATATTCAGGCGGCTTTGTAGCGCCTTGATTTCCCGGCGCATATCGCTGCGCAGCCGCGCATCCAGATTGGAGAGCGGCTCATCCATCAAACAGATCGGGTGTTCAGAAATAATCGAGCGGGCAAGCGCCACCCGCTGACGCTGGCCACCGGAAAGCTGAGCCGGTTTACGGTTCAGATAATCGGTAAGGTCGACAAGCTCGGCCACCTTGGCCAGCCGATCGCGCTGTTCAGCTTTGGGCACCTTGCGACTGCGTAGGCCAAACACGATGTTGTCGGCAACGTTTAAATGTGGGAACAGGGCATAAGACTGAAATACCATGCTTAAACCGCGATCACCCGGCGGCAGGCGCGTAACGTCGCGCTCACCGATATGGATCTGCCCGTCGCTTGCTTCCTCCAGGCCCGCAATCATGCGCAGCGTGGTAGATTTTCCACAGCCTGACGGCCCGAGCAGAATGACAAACTGCCCGGGCGTCACCTCAAAAGAAATCTCATCGACAGCGGCCGTCGCACCCCAGCGTTTAGTAACGCGCTCCAGGCGGATACGCGATTGGCTCATACACACAGGCTCATATCTATACCACCAGCGGTTATCTATTGTTGGCCAGCTTGCGGTGAAAATGTTGCTGTTGTGTGACGTTTATATGGCGGGACTGTGTCAGGCAAAATCACTTGCTGATTTTAATGGCATACCGCTGCATTCGTCGTACCACGCTGGATTGGCTGATTCCTAGGCGATCCGCGATGGCGTAGGTGCTGGGTAACGTAGCGCTAAGCTGCAGCAGCGTTTCCCGTTCCAGCCGTGTTAAATACTCTTTGAGTGTTTCGTGAGATTCAATGGGCGACGTTAACGAAGAGACAGAGGTATTCGTTACGTTTGCCAGAGGCTGCTCGGTGGGAGGATAAACATGGGGTGTCTCGATTTGATCGGTGGGGCTTGAAAGCCAAGCTCTTTCCAGCCAGTTTTCGAGTTCACGCACGTTGCCCGGCCATTCGCTACCCATCAGGGTTGACCAAGCGCGGGTATCGAGGATTTTATGGCGACCATAGCGTTGATTAAGTCGTTTCAAACAGGCTTCGACAAGGTCGGGGATATCTTCACGGCGGTCGCGAAGCGGCGGCAATGTCACCGGAATCACGTTAAGGCGGTAGTAGAGGTCCAGACGGAATAGGCCAGCTTCTACTTGCTTAGCCAAATCCTGATTCGTGGCAACCACCAAGCGGAAGTCCACGCGACGTGGTCGTGTATCGCCTAATCGCGTCAAGCTGCCATCCTGAATTACTTTGAGCAGCTTGGTCTGCATCAATAGAGGTAGCTCACCAATTTCATCGAGAAACAGCGTGCCGCCTTCGGCCTGCTCCAACAAGCCGGCTTTACCCTGCCGCGCTGCACCGCTGAATGCGCCAGGCTGGTAGCCGAACATCTCGGATTCAAAAAGGTTCTCAGGGATAGCGGCACAGTTAACGTCGATAAAAGGCCCATCGCAGCGCTGGCTCCAACGGTGTAGCTGTTTGGCAAAGGCCGATTTCCCTACGCCGGATTCACCGAGCATCAACACATTGGCATCTGACGGAGCAACGCGCTTAAGCAGTAAAGCGATTTCGCGCATTACGTTACTGCGCACCTGTAGATTATCCAGCGCGTCATCCAAGGCCTGTTCATCCGCATCCGGTGCTATCTGGCTGCGCTTTAAGTGTTCGCTAAAGCGTTTTTGAAGCAGCGCATACTCATCTTGTAACAGCTGTAGATCCGTTAGATCCCGTGAGCGGCTGATAATGCGCTCTAGCTTGCCTTTGACGAAAACGGGGTAGGCTTCAGCGATAACGCGGCGTCCTGTTCCCGTTACCTGCATAAGTTGCGCAGGTCTGCGTGTCCGCATTACTTCCATGCTGATAGACGGTTTGAGCACGCCAGCGGTTTGTAGCTGCTGAACGCTACTGGAAAGCAGCTCTTCCCGTGATACCCCATAAACAGCTTCTGCCCCTGGGCTGATATCCACTATTTGCCCATTGCCGCTGACGATAAAGAAGTGATCGTTAGCGGTTTCCACAATAGTTTGCAGTACATGCCTGTCGATGTCGCTCATCAGAAGGCCCTTTGCTGATTCATTTTTGTATTGTCGATTCATTATTGAATTAATTTTACGCTCTTTGGATTCACTTTTGCATTAAGAGATGTAAGCAGCCGCCTGTTTACTGGCTTTATCGACTTGGCATGCCATATGCAGTGTCTTTACCAATCAGTTTTACAGCCAAGCTTTATAAATAAGCAGGTTTTTCAAACAAGGCGTTTGGTAACGCGCCAATATTCATAAAGCCAAGGAGATAAGCATGTCTGAATTCAATCAGCCATTGGGCGGTAACAGCGTGCCGCGTTTCGGCGGGCCTGCCACGATGATGCGCCTACCCACGCAAGAGAGTGCGGCTGGCCTGGATGCGGCGTTTATTGGCATTCCAATGGATATTGGCACCTCTAACCGCCCCGGGACACGTCTTGGACCCCGCCAGATTCGTGATGAGTCTCGCATGCTTCGCCCCTATAACATGGCGACTCGTGCAGCACCTTTTGAAAGCCTGCAGGTGGCGGATATTGGCGATGTGCCGATCAACACCTTTCATCTTCCCAAAAGCATCGACATCATCACTGCGTTTTTTGATGACGTACTTAGCCACAACTGTACTCCGCTGACCCTGGGCGGTGATCACACCATGACGCTGCCGATTCTGCGCGCCATGGCCAAGAAGCATGGGCCGGTCGGGCTGATTCATATCGATGCCCACGCGGATGTGAATGAACACATGTTTAATGAGCCGATTGCCCACGGCACTACCTTCCGCCGCGCTCAGGAAGAGGGATTGTTAGCGGCTAACAAGGTTGTCCAGATTGGTCTGCGGGGCACGGGCTACTCCGCCGAAGATTTTGACTGGTGCCGTGACCAGGGCTTTCGTGTGGTGCAGGCAGAGGAGTGCTGGTACCGCTCGTTGGCGCCACTAATGGAAGAGGTGCGTGAACAGATGGGGGATACACCAGTGTATATCAGCTTCGATATCGATGGTCTGGACCCCTCGGTTGCCCCCGGAACCGGCACGGTGGAAATGGGCGGGCTGACCTCGGCCCAAGGGCTTGAAATTGTTCGTGGTGCCGCAGGTTTGAACATCGTCGGCGGCGATTTGGTGGAGGTTTCCCCACCGTATGACGCTAGCGGTAACACCGCGCTAATGGGCGCCACGCTGCTGTATGAAATGCTCTGCGTGTTGCCGGGCGTCAAGCAGGGCGATTGAACTACCGCTTAGCTAGTGATTTAAAAGCGCTATCTAATAAATGCGCTATGACAAGAGACAGCAAGGGAGGCCTCGCCTCCCTTCAGGACGCCGCCAGCCCACCTCCAATAATCACATCCAACAGGTGAACCGTATGTCGTATTCCCAAGTGAAATCAGATGGCCCCGCGTCGTCGGCGCCAATACCTCGTAACCATTTGCTGAAGTTCCTGATCCCCTCGGTCATCGGCGTTTTGCTGTTTCTCATTCCTTTTCAGATAGGCGATTCCGTCAATATCGGCATGGGAGTGTTGGCCGATGGTCTGCAGTCATTGCTGGGTGAGGCATTACCTGCCATTGCCATGGCGGTACTACTCCTGTCGGTCGCAGTGACGCTATATGTTAAAGCAGCAAAACCAGCGTGGGCTCAAAATGGCCACTTTAAGGATATGTTCGATGTGGGCGCTATCTGGGTCGCCATGCGTCTATTAGGGGCCGTCTTTGTGGTGATGACCTATTTCCAGGTCGGCCCGGAATTTGTCACCGCCTCGTTTACGGGCGGTGTCATGCTCAATGACCTGGCGCCAGTGCTACTAACCTTCTTTTTCTTCGCCGCCATTCTGCTGCCGTTTCTGGTCGAGTTTGGTTTTATGGAGTTTATTGGCAGCATCGTGCGTAAACCGTTTCGGGTGATTTTTAACCTGCCGGGGCGCAGTGCCATTGATGCAACAGCGTCCTGGATGGGCTCTGGAACCGTGGGCGTTTTAATCACCGCCCAGCAGTATGAGCAGGGCTACTACAATGGCCGCGAAGCATCGGTGATTGCGACCAACTTTTCCGTTGCCTCTATCGCCTTTAGCCTGCTGGTCACTAACTTTGTCGGCATTAACCACCTCTTCGTACCCTTTTACTTTACCGTGGTGGTTTCTGGGTTAATCGCGGCGGTGGTGGTGGCGCGTATTCCTCCACTATCGCTTAAATCCAATGACTACTACGAGCCGGTAGGCTGTCAGATAAGCGAAGAGCGTACCGAAAACGTCGGCCTTTTCCGCTATAGCCTTCTGCAAGCTACCCGCCGTGCCGCTGGCGCTCCTGGACCTCAAGCGCTTGCGAAATTAGCGCTGATCAACGTGATCGATATTTTCCTGACGTTGCTTCCCTTGGTGTTTGCTATCGGCACCGTGGCGCTGATTCTGGCTGAGTTTACCCCGCTGTTTACCTGGCTCTCCTATCCGATGGTGCCGGTGCTTGAACTGCTGCGCATTCCTGAAGCACAGGCCGCTGTCCCGGCGACCTTAGTAGGCTTTGCCGATATGTTCCTGCCCGCCGTGCTGGCCACCAATATTGAAAGCGAGCTGACCCGCTTTGTGATTGCCTGCCTCTCCATGACGCAGCTGGTGTACATGTCTGAAATCGGCGCGCTGCTGCTCAAGTCCAAGATTCCTATCAAATTCTGGGAGCTGGTCGTGGTGTTTTTACTGCGCACTGCAATCACACTGCCGATCATCGCCTTTATGGCCCATACGTTCTTCTTTTAAGGGACTATTTATGAGCGTTAGCAAGACACTGACCTGTGCCGAGCTGCTAATCCACCTGCTGCGCGACACTTATGGCGTACGTGCACTGTTTGGTATTCCCGGCGTGCACACCGTCGAGCTTTATCGAGGCCTGGAAGGTAGCGATGTACAGCACGTTACTCCGCGTCACGAGCAGGGCGCAGGCTTTATGGCCGACGGCTATGCCCGGGCAAGCGGCAAGCCCGGCGTTTGCCTGATTATAACCGGGCCAGGTATGACCAATATCGCCACCGCCATGGGCCAGGCCCTGGCGGATTCAATTCCGATGCTGGTGATCTCAAGCGTTAACCGCCGCGATACGCTGGGTCTTGGCCAAGGGCGGCTGCATGAGCTGCCCAGCCAGCAGCAAATGATCAGCGGTGTGGCACGCTTTAGCCATACGTTATTAGATGCCAAGACTTTGCCCGACGTGCTGGCCCGCGCCTTCGCCGTCTTTAACGGCGCGCGACCGGGGCCGGTGCACATTGAAATCCCCATCGATTTATTTAACGCCCCGGTTAATGCGCCGCTCACGTGGCAGGCGCCAATGCTTTATCGCGCCGCGCCCGACCCCGAGGGGCTTGGCGAGGCCGCTCGCTTACTGCAAACGGCGAAACAGCCTTTGGTGCTACTGGGCGGCGGCTGTGTTTCAGCACCGCAGGCCGCACGCGCCCTGGTTGAGCAGTTGGATGCGCCCACGGTGACCACGATTAACGCTAAAGGCCTGCTGGGCCGTAATCACCCGTTGGATTTAGGCGCTAACGCCGCGTTGCCTGCGGTGCGTGAGCTTGCCGCAAACGCGGATGTGATTCTGGCGGTGGGCACTGAGTTGGGTGAAACCGACTACGACGTAGTGTTTGATGATGGCTTTCATCTTAACGGCGCGCTGATTCGGATCGATCTCGACCCCGAACAGCTGGTGCGTAACCAGCGAACGACGCTTGGCTTGGTGGGCGATGCCGGGCGCAGTCTGGAGCTGCTGCTTAGCCATATCCCTGAACCGTTGAAGTGTAACGGCGCTGAGCGAACTGCCGCTGCACTGAATGCGCTCGACCTTGTCAATGATCCGGCGTTTAGCGACTTTGTGCCGCTTTATCACACGCTAGCCGAGCATCTGCCTGACGCTATTTTGGTAGGTGACTCCACCGCGCCTGTATACGCAGGCAACCATTTGGTCAGCCAGCCAGAGCCGAGGCGCTATTTCAACGCGTCAACGGGGTACGGCACCTTAG